>NZ_JBIXLM010000010.1:0-113930 GCF_045798545.1 Paeniglutamicibacter sp. ORCA_105
TTTGGAATTCTTTGCAATCGGCTCCGCGCTTCACCCTTTCGGGCTACGTTGCGGTGCTCGGTGCGAGAAATAACTCTACGCGCATCCGGCCCGAATGTCCAAACGGCAGGAACCCTCACCGCCAGGGGTCCAGAAACCCCGCAAAGACGGGAAATTTCCATCCCTCGGCACCAGGGAATCACCAAAACAAGCCAGAATACTTTTTGTGAGCTGGCCCATAGGAATTACCGCTTAATGTCTGGGATTCACCGTCCCCGTGTCTGACCTAAGATCTAGGCCTCAAACCCCTCTGGTTGGACCACACATATGGTGTCGGGATCCTCGGTCGAATAGTGGCCAACAGGATCTGCATACTCGACCCATGTGCCGGTGGGCTCCAGGTATTCGAATCGGTACTTGGAGCCGACCGAAACGCCAGGAATAAAGATTTCCCAGATCCCGCTATGGCCAAGCTGGCGCATGGCGTGGGCGGAACCGTTCCAAATGTTGAAATCGCCGCAAACCCGCACGGCAACGGCCTCGTCCTGCCTGACTACGAAACCAGTGCCTTCCACGTCCCCCATGGGTGAGGAGTAGTGCTGTGGATGTGCACCGAGCAAGAGTTCCTGCACCTGCGTTCCTCCGGTCCGCAGGCGATGGAGCTCCAGCTCACCCAAACGGGGTGTATGCCGATATGGATCATCGATCACGCGGACTCCCCCGAGCTCAATGCGTTGGATCCGGTAGTCCGGAACTCTGCCAATGTCCTTGGACTCGATCAACCCCACCCAGAGGTCTCCGTGCTCGCGAAGCATGGGTACCGTGGCCGTCGCGGTCAGGATGTTGATGGCCAGGACATCGCGCTGCAAGGTCCGGACGCACACATGCCCCAACAGGTTCAGGTGGGGCCCAAGGACCGCGTGCGGGGATTTGTCTTCTCCCCGTTCAACCGCTTCGAGGACCTCGGGTCGTACGTGCAAGGGCGCTCCCAATGATTCTTCTAGCCGGTGCGGCGCATAGTCGTCGGCGTCGAGCTCCGCTTGACCCATGGCTTTTTCCATCCCCCTCGTTGCATCGTTCCGGGGTGCCCCATCTTGCTTGTCGGCACCTGGGGTTCCGATTCACCTCACGCTATCGAGAATCGGTGGGCTTGGGAATAGCCACCTGTAGAGGCCGGTGAAGTAGGGCAAGGCTCGTTAACGAAGAAAGTGGCCCGACGAATCCTTGCCAGAAACGTCGAACCACTTTCATGAAATTCTAGTGCCATCCGGGCGGGGCCCGGTGCACGGTGCCTTAGGCGCTGCGCTTGCGCGAAACCTCGTAAAGCGTGATGCCCACGGCCATCGATGCATTCAGCGACTCCATGGAGGAGTTGATCGGGATCGAGACGATCATGTCGCAGTTCTCGCGCACCAGGCGGGACAGGCCCTTGCCCTCGGACCCCACCACGATGCACAGCGGATCGGTGGCCAGGCCGAGATCCGGCAAGGAGACGTCGCCGTCGCCGTCCAGGCCGATGACAAATACGCCGGCTTCCTTCATGCCCTTGAGCGTGGAGGTCAGGTTGGGGGCGCGGGTGACGGGAACGCGCACGGCGGCACCGGCACTGGTCTTCCATGCCGATGCGGTCATGCCCACCGAGCGACGCTCGGGAACGATGACGGCGTGGGCGTTGAAGGCCGAGGCCGAACGGATGATCGCACCGAGGTTGCGCGGATCGGTGATGCCATCCAGTGCAATGAAGAGCGGGGCGTTCTTGACGTAGCCCTTGCGGTGCTTGGAGATGGTGGCCTTGACGGTTTCCAGCGCATCGGCGTAATCGTACGGCGGGATCTGCAGGACCAGGCCCTGGTGGATTGCCTCGTCGGTCATCCGGTCCAGTTCCGGCTTGCCGGTTTCCATCACGGGGATACCGCGTTCCGCGGCGATCTTCAGGGATTCACGCACGCGCTCATCCATGTCGATCCGGATGGCCACATGCAGCGCCTTGGCAGGAATGCCGGCGCGCAGGGCCTCGACGACCGAGTTGCGTCCGGTGACCAGTTCTTCGCTGTTCTTCGAGCGTCCGCCGGTGCTGCGGCCGCGGGAGGCGGGGCCTCCCTTGGAGGTTCCTCGCTTTGCCGCGGAGCGCTCGGCAAGCTCCTTGTTCTTGAAGGCCTTGTGGTACGGGCGGTCCTCGGCCTTGGGCGTGGGGCCCTTGCCCTCAAGCGCCTTGCGGCCATATCCGCCGGTTCCGACGGAGGGGCCCTTCTTGCTCTTGCTTTTGGCGCCGGAACGCCTTGGTGCAGCAGACATGATGGTGTTTTCCTAGGATCGGGGCGGACGGCACGGCGATTTCACGCACCGCCCCGCCCATTTTAGCGACAAGGAAGGCATATTCCTTGCCCTTTGTGTGGCAACTTACGCTTTCAGGCTCCAGCGGGCGCCGTCCGCGGAATCCTCAACCACGATTCCGGCCTTGGCCAGGGTGTCGCGAATGGCATCCGATCGTGCCCAATCCTTGGCCTCGCGGGCGGCTGCCCGGTCCGCCAATTGAGCCGCAACAAGCACCGAGAGCGCGGCTGACTGTGCGGCGTCGGCGGAGCCGCCGGCCTCGATGGTGTCGTCCAGGCCCAGCGTGTAGGTCATGGCCATGACCTGCTGCATGGCTTCGTCGGCCGCCTCGAGGTCACCGGCTGCCAGCGCGGTGTTGCCGCGGCGTACCGTCTCATGAAGCGACGCCAGTGCCTGTGGCACGTTGAGGTCATCGTTCATGGCGTCGGCAAAGGCCTCGGTCACCTCGAAGTGGTGCATGTCGATCGAGAAGTCCTCGGTGGGACCCACGCCGTGGATGCGGTCCAGCGCGTTGGACACGAAGGTGTCTATCCGCTCGACCGCGGACGTGGCCTCGGCGAGGGAATCGGGGCGGTAATCCAGCTGGGAGCGGTAGTGCGCCTGGCCCAGAAAGTAGCGCACGGCCCGGGGGCTTGCCATTTCCAGCATTTCTGCCGGGGCAATGGTGTTGCCGACGGACTTGGACATCTTTTCACCCTCGTAGGTGACCATGCCGTTGTGCATCCAGAAGTTGGCGAAGTCGTGGCCGGCGGCCATGGACTGGGCCATCTCGTTCTCGTGGTGCGGGAAGCGCAGGTCCAGGCCGCCGCCGTGGATGTCGAAGGCGGTGCCCAGGTACTTGGTGACCATGGCGGAGCATTCCAGGTGCCAGCCGGGACGGCCGGTGCCCCAGGGGCTGGGCCAGGAGGCAGAGGCCGGATCGGTGTCCTTCTGCCCCTTCCAGAGGGCGAAGTCGCGCGGATCGCGCTTTCCGCGCGGGTCTGCATCCGGGGCGCCCTGCATGTCATCGACGTTCTGGTGGGTCAGCGAGCCGTAGGCCGGGAAGGAACGGACGTCGAAGTAGACGTCGCCGGAGTCATCCAGCGCCGGGTACGCATGGCCTGCCTCGATGAGCTGGGCAATGAGCTGGTGCATCTCCGGGATGTGGCCGGTGGCGCGCGGTTCGTAGGTCGGACGGCGCACCCCCAGGGTGTCGTAGGCCGCATTGAATTCCTGCTCGAAGCGGTAAGCCAGGGCGAACCACTGCTCGCGGGCAAAATAGTCTTCGTTTTCCTCAAAGTCCTCGGCGAAGGAGGCAGCTGACTTCTCCAGGATCTTGTCGTCGATGTCCGTGACGTTGCGGACGACGGTGACCTCGAAGCCGCGGTTTTCCAGCCAACGGGTGAGGATGTCGAAGGCGATGGCGCTGCGTACGTGTCCCACGTGCGGCATTCCCTGGACGGTGGCGCCGCAGTAGTACAGCCCGACCTTGCCCTCGGTTAGGGGCACGAAGTCCCGGGTCGTTGCCTGCTGGGTGTCATAAAAACGGATGCTCACCTGTACAGGTTATCCGAGGTGGGCAAACACCCGGTGCGCCGCGACGGCGTTTTTCAGCGCACCGAATAGACCAAAGCGGTGGCATAGGCGGTGACTCCCGCGCCGGTGCCCTCGTACCCCAGGCCGTCGGAGGTGGTCGCGGTGACGCTGACCGGGGCACCGGCCGCCTGGCTCAACACGGCGTCGGCTTCCGTCCGGCGGGCGGCGAACTTGGGACGCCGGCCCACGAACTGGACCGCAACGTTGCCTATCTCGAATCCCGCCGCACGCACAAGGCGCGCGGCCTCGGCCAGCAACGTGGTTCCGGAGGCCCCGGCATATTCGGGACGGTCGGTGCCGAAGTGTGCCCCCAAATCCCCGATGCCGGCGGCCGAGAACAGCGCGTCACAGGCGGCGTGGGCAACCGCGTCGCCGTCGGAGTGGCCCGACAGGCCCTGGTCCTCGGGGAAATGGAGACCGGCCAGCCACATGGCCCGGGATTCGGCAGGATCGGCGACGGCATGAACATCGATGCCGATGCCGGTGCGCGGGATCAGCGGGGGCTGTTGGCCGCCAGAGTGCGGGGGCATAGGGGATTCCTTCGAGGGGTGTACCGGCAACATGGATTCGGCCAGGACGAGGTCCGGCTTGGTGGTGATCTTCAGGGCCGCCGCGGCACCGGGGACGGTATCGACACGCTCACCCAAAATTTCCATGAGCATCGCATCGTCGGTGATGGCCTCGGCCTTGGCCCGGTCCCATCCCGTGGCTCGTTGGTGTGCCGCCAACAGGGTGGGTGCGTGGAAACCCTGCGGGGTTTGGACGGCTCGCAACAGATCGCGGGCCGGGGTGCCGGTGACGTGCGGCTGGCGTCCCGGATCGGTGGCCACTTGCTTGATGGTGTCCACCACCGGCACCACCGGAATCACCGCCCGTGCCCCCGCAAGAAGTGCGCTCAGGACTTGGAGGAAGACCTCGGGTGGGGTCAGCGCGCGGGCTGCGTCGTGAATCAGGACGCGTTCGGTCCCGGGTTCCAGCGCCGCGAGTCCGGCACGCACCGAGTCGTTGCGGGTTGCTCCGCCGCTCACGCAGTGCGGTCGCAACGGATGGTTCGCCGCGATGGCAGCAAGTTCCGCTTCGTCCTCCGGAAGTACTGCAATGACCTGGGCGGCGCAGCCGGCGAGCTGGATTCGGTCCAGCGCATGCTCGAGCAACGACCGGCCGGCCAACGGGACCAGTGCCTTGGGGATGCCGTAGCCGAGCCGGGTCCCCGAGCCGGCGGCCACCACGATGACTGCCGTCTGCTGGATCTCTTGCTCGCTAAACGAAGTTGGGGCATTCACGCCTTCCAGCCTAACGGTGTTCCAGCGACCCTTCCGCGCTGACTGGCCAGCGGCGTTTAAATGCCGGTGGGGGTCCGAAACGCCTTACGGTGTTCAGGACCCCCACCGGGGTTCAAACCAAATAGAACTCGTGGCTGCTAAGAGGCCAAAACCTCGTCGAGCACGCTCTCTGCTTTTTCCTCATCGAGCTTCTTGGCCAAGGCCAGTTCGCTGATCAGGATCTGGCGGGCCTTTGCAAGCATGCGCTTTTCGCCTGCGGAAAGTCCGCGGTCGTTATCGCGGCGCCACAGGTCGCGAACGACCTCTGCAACCTTGATTACGTCGCCGGAAGCAAGCTTTTCCAGATTCGCCTTGTAACGGCGCGACCAGTTGGTAGGCTCTTCTGTAAACTCGGCCCGCAGCACGTCGAAGACGTGATCCAGACCCTCCTGACCAACTACATCGCGCACACCAACGAGATCGACATTTTCTGCCGGAACCTCGATGGTCAGATCACCCTGGGCAACCTTAAGCTTGAGATACATCTTCTCTTCGCCCTTGATGGTGCGCATTTTGATCTCTTCGATCATTGCTGCACCGTGGTGCGGGTAGACAACTGTCTCGCCAACCTCAAAAACCATGTGGATAAACCCCTTTCCCACTACCTAGTTTACCACGATTGTTTGGCAAATTGATTCGGGGGGCTCCCCTACTCCCTTGTAATGGCGGGGTTTTGGGTCTTCCCAAGCGGCCGATCTCCTGCTATGCAAAGCAGTCGTTTCGGGTCCTTTCATGGCTGTGATCAGCGCATTGATGACTCTTACGCCGGTGGCCGAATCATACATTCGCGACAAAACCCATTAGGCTAGGGGGCGAGAGTGGCTCCCTCGGGTGCATCCCGTGTGCCCACGAGCTCACCCGAACTCGAACCTGATTGAGGAGTTTGTGCCGTGATGACCGCACAGAAGAACCGTGGACGCCGCGTCGTTGCCGCAGCAGCCCTTGCCATGTTGTCCCTTGGTGTCACCAGCTGTGGTGCCATCAACGAGCAGGCAACGACCTTCCAGTACGCCGCATCCGATGGAATCGTTCTTAACGTCGGCGACGTCGAAGTCCGCAACCTGATGCTCGTCACCAAGAGCGCCACCGACGAGGCCCGACTGCTCGGCTCCCTGGTCAACAGCACCGATGCTGCCCAGAAGCTGGAAGTAACGCTTGCTTCCGGTTCGGTCAGCATCGATGTGCCGGCCAAGTCCGTCGTGTCCCTCGAGAAGACCGAAAACGCGAAGACCGTGCCTTCCACCGGAGTGCTTCCGGGCGCACTGGCCCAGGCGACCCTGAGCATCGGCTCGGGCTCCGACGAGGTCCGTATCCCGGTGATCGACGGAACCCTCGAGGAGTACCGCGAATACGTTCCGGGCGGATTTGACCCGAAGAGCCTTGAGCACTTGACCCCGTCCGAGAAGCCCGCCGCACACTAAGGCGGCTTCGGCGCCCCAGCGGCGACGGCGAGAAATCATAAACAGCGAAGGCGATGGGCCCGGAAGAATTCTTCCGGGCCCATCGCCTTCGGCGTCTGGAAAGGCACCGGCAGATCCGCGAAATCACGCACGGAATTCGCGCCGCGGCCTCCGCCTCACCATGACGACGAACGGCAACGGGCCCGCCGGCGTCAATCCTGACGCCCCGCGGGCCCGTTGCCATGCTGCCTTCAGGCGGTCGCTATGCCTCGAACTTGTAGCCCAGGCCGCGCACCGTGACCAAGTGGACCGGGGTCGCCGGCTCCGGTTCGATCTTCGAGCGCAGGCGCTTCACGTGCACGTCGAGGGTCTTGGTGTCCCCCACGTAGTCCGAGCCCCAGACCCTGTCGATCAGCTGCCCGCGGGTCAGCACCCGGCCAGCGTTGCGCAGGAGCATCTCCAACAGCTCGAATTCCTTCAGCGGCATCGGCACCTCCGTGGTGCGCACCGAGACCACGTGGCGTTCCACATCCATGCGGACGGGGCCGGCGGCAACGATGTTGGACACCAATTCGTCGCCCTCGCCCTGGCGGCGCAGCACCGCGCGGATGCGGGCCACCAGTTCCCGGGAGGAGTATGGCTTGGTGACATAGTCGTCGGCACCCAGCTCCAGGCCGACGACCTTGTCGATTTCCGAGTCCTTGGCGGTCAGCATGATCACCGGCACCTGAGAGACCGTGCGGATCTGGCGGAACACCTCGGTCCCGGGCTGGCCCGGCAGCATCAGGTCAAGGAGTACCAGGTCGGCGCCGTGGCGCTCGAACTCGGTGACGGCATCCAACCCGTTGTCGGCCACGCGGACCTCGAAGCCCTCCTTTTCCAGCAGGTACGTCAACGGGTCCGAAAGCGATTCCTCGTCCTCAACCAGCAAAATACGGGTCATCCCCGTCCTCCTTCCGGCAGCGCGCCAGGCGCATTGGCCGTTTTGTGTTTATGGTCGTTCCTCGAGGGAAGCGACTCGTCTTGTTCGCCGGTTTCTTCAAGCATCGGAAGGCGCACCGTGAAGGTCGACCCTTGGCCGGGCTGGGACCACAGGGTGATTTCGCCGCCGTGGTTGGCCACCACGTGCTTGACGATGCTCAGCCCCAGGCCGGTTCCGCCGGTGTGCCGGGAGCGCGCCGCGTCAATGCGGTAGAAGCGTTCAAAGATCCGGTCCTGCTCGTCCGGGGCGATGCCGGGGCCCTGGTCCGTGACGGAAATCTGGACAAGCCCGTCGCGCTCCCGCAGGCCCACGCCCACGGTGGTGTCCTCGGGCGAGTAGCGGATGGCGTTGTCGATCAGGTTGCGCAGCGCCGTCATCAGCAGGTCCCGGTCTCCGAAGACCGGCTGGTTCACCGAGCCGCCGACCGAGATCTTGATGCGTTTTTCCTCCGCCGGCAACTTGTTGCGGTCCACGGCCTCTGCCAGCACCTCGTTGAGGTCGATGTTCTCACCCATCAGCACCACGTCGGTGCCCTGCAGCCGGGACAATTCGATGATGTCCTGGACCAGCGCCGCCAGGCGGGCCGATTCCTTGTGCAACCGGGCGGTGAAGCGACGCACGGCCGTTTCGTCGTCGGCGGCTCCGTCGATGGCCTCGGCCAGCAGCGAGATCGCCCCGACGGGGGTCTTCAGTTCGTGGGACACGTTGGCCACAAAGTCATTGCGGACCGCGGCGGTGCGGGTGATCTCGGTGCGGTCATCGGCAAGCAGCAGGATGTATTCCTCGCCCAGCGGGGCAACCCGCACATGGATGATCACGCTCGCGGCGCCCATGGTGCCCCGGGGGAGCTCGAACTCGCGTTCGGCAATCACCCCGTCGGCGCGGACCTTGCGGGCGAGGGTGCGCAATTCATCATGGATGAGCGTGTGCCCGCGCACCAGCCCATAGGCATAGGAGGCGGGGTTCGCACGCACCACCCCGTCGACCTCGTCGAGGATGACAAAGGCGCGGCCAATCACCGACAGGACTTCGGCGGAACCTTCGGGCAGCGTCGGCTCGCCGACCACCGGCAGGCCGCCGCGGGAGCGCATCGAACCGCGGTACGCCATGATGCCCACAATGCCCAGGGCCAACCCGACGAGGCCCGCAACGAGGGAAAGCAAGACATCATTCACGCCTCCTAGCCTAGCCGGGGTTCAACCGCTCTCCTCCGCCAAACCGGCTCATGACGCGACTCATTCACGAAACGTTCACCTCATGCGCCCGGCCCATTCACCTGGTGCTGTAACAATGGACATGAACAGTTCCGTCGTCCGTGCCGGACACGGCGACAAACAGTAAGTGAAAGGACGCCCGCGTGCGCAAGGTTTTCCATGCCGATCTGCAGCAAATCGGAGAAGAGCTCATCGAGATGTCCCGTCTTGTGGCCACGGCCATGGAACGTGCCTATGAGTCGTTTACGAATGCGGACATCGAATTGGCCCAGGAAGTCATCGCCGAGGACGCCAAGATCGATTTCCTGCAGAACCAGCTCGACGAACGCGCCATCGACGTGTTGGCCCTCCAGGGTCCGGTGGCCTCGGACCTGCGCATGATCGTTGGATCGCTGCGCATGAGTGCTTCGCTGGAGCGCATGGGCGATTTGGCCCGACACGTGGCCCAGCTGGCACGCCTGCGCTTCCCGCAGCAGGTGGTCCCGGAATCCATCGCCCCCACCTTTAAGGAAATGGCGGAGCTCGACATCGCCATCGCCGTCAAGGTCGGCGAATTGCTGGACACCCGCGACCTGGCCATTGCCCGGGAAATCATCGAACTGAATGCCAAGATCGATGAACTGCACTCCTCGATCTTCAAGGCCGTCGCAGCTCCGGAGTGGAGCCACTCCGGGCCGACGACAGCCGACGTCACGCTGACCAGCCGCTATCTCGAGCGCTTTGGCGACCACGGGGTATCGGTGGCCCGCAAGGTCTCCTACCTGGTCACCGGTGAATGGGATCCGGACATCAGCGTCTTCTAGGCAACATGCCTCCGGCGGCACCGCGGCTTTCCGCCGGTGCCACCACGCACGATGGCCCCGCCGGAAACGGCGGGGCCATCGTTTTTCGCGTTTTGGCCAGGTCGCATTAAACGCCAAACCGCCACATGCCTTCCCGTGGGGACGGGCGTCTTTCCGTGGAAGACACGACGTCTTCGGGGAGTGGGCGCACGGCCTGGGAAAATTGATGCAGCGGCAGTCGTTCTAGGCGTTGGGGCGTTGCTTGGCCTAGCCTTCGCAGTCGCGGCAGTATGCCACGCCGTTGGCCTCGCGCGCCAGCAGCGTGCGATGGCGGATCAGGAAGCAGGAGCCACAGAGGAACTCGTCTTCCTTCTGCGGAACGACGGTGACCGTCAGTTCCTCGTTCGACAGGTCGGCACCCGCCAGCTCGACACCATCCGAGGTGTCTTCCTCATCCAGGTCTCGGGACACGCTACGTGCGTCGGGAGCGTTTGCGGACTTAACCGCTTCAAGGGAGGCCTTACGGGCCTCGGCTACGTCTGGCCGGACCTCATCATAATCAGTTGCCACGAAATGCAATCCTTACGTGATTCAGGGGTACGTCGAGACGACACAGTACAGCATGAACCCGTGTGCGCAAGTGCCAATTTCCCATTTTTCGCCCCCCGCGCAGATTTTGTGACCAGTCGAACATTCCCGACGGTCTCCGCGACCGTATTTCCATGGCCCGGGACACAGTGGGGCCCGCGGTCAGCCAGCCCCGTAAATCCACTTGCAGGGAGGGAAGCGGTGGACCCTAGCGGCCCTGGTTGGCGACGGCCTTGATGGCGTCGGCAGCGGCATCCGCGTCCAGGTACTGTCCACCTCGGGTGACCGGGGTGAAGTCCTCGTTCAGTTCGTACACCAGCGGGATGCCGGTGGGGATGTTCAAGCCGGCAATGTCCTCGTCGCTGATGTGGTCGAGGTGCTTGACCAGGGCGCGCAGCGAGTTGCCGTGCGCGGTGACCAGGACGGTCTTGTGCGCGGCAAGGTCCGGCTTGATCTCGTCTTCCCAGTACGGGAGCATGCGATCCAGGACGTCCTTGAGGCATTCGGTGCGCGGTGCGTCGTCGCCCAGGTTGGCGTAGCGCGGATCGTTGATCTGGCTGAATTCCGAGTCGTCGGACAGGGCCGGCGGCGGGGTGTCGTAGCTGCGGCGCCATTCCATGAACTGCTCCTCGCCGTATTCGGCCAGGGTCGCTGCCTTGTCCTTGCCCTGCAGCGCACCGTAGTGGCGTTCGTTCAGGCGCCAGCTGCGCTTGACCGGGATCCAGGACAGGTCCGCGGACTCCAGGGCCAGGTTGGCGGTGATGATGGCGCGCTTGAGCAGCGAGGTGTGCAGGACTGCCGGGGCCAGCTTGGCCTCGGTGAGCAGCTGCCCGCCGCGAACGGCTTCGGCACGGCCCTGTTCGGTCAGCGTGACGTCGTACCAGCCGGTGAACAGGTTCTTTTCGTTCCACTCGCTTTGCCCGTGGCGCAGCAGGATCAGGGTGTAAGTCATGTACCCCATTCTAGGGCGAGTGAAGTGCCTTACTTTATTCCGTGACACGCGCGGGTCGCGTTCCCGCCAGCCTTACCCTTAAGTCAATGGTTCAGAAAGCGACTCGGCTCGGCGGACGGTCGCTGACCGGTCGCCCGCTGGGCAATACGACCCGCGGGACCACAAATCCCAATCGCATGCGCCGCGTCGACCGCTGGATGACCGGCCCCCAGGGCTGGCGCCTACGCCCCGGAGTCACCGGGGCACCGCCCATTGCAGTGGATCTTGGCTATGGCGCGTCTCCGGCCACCGCCGTCGAGTTCTTCGACCGCGTGCGTTCCGTTTCCCCCCTGGCGCGGGTCGTCGGCATCGAGATCGAACCCGAACGGGTCGCCCGCGGCACCGCGCTGCACCTCGAGGGCCTTGACTTCCTCCTGGGCGGCTTCGAGATCCCCATTGCAGCCCAGGCCACCGTGATCCGCGCCTTCAACGTGCTGCGGCAATACGACGAGGCCGACGTCCCTGGCATCTGGAAGACCATGGCCGGGCGCCTGACAGAGAACGGCGTTCTCATCGAGGGCACCTGCGACGAGATCGGCCGGCGCAGCTCGTGGGTCGCCGTCACCAAGGACGGCCCGCAGACGCTCACCATCTCACTGCGCTTCGGTGCCTTCGCCCGCCCGTCCGACGTGGCCGAGCGCCTGCCCAAGGCACTGATCCACCGCAACATCGACGGCGAACGCATCCACGACTTCCTCGCCGCGGCAGATGCCGCGTGGCTTTCCGCCGCACCACTGGCATCCTTCGGCAACAAGCAGCGCTTCGTGGCCATGTGCCGTGCCCTTCGTGAATCCGGTTGGCCGATCTGCGACTCGGCCGCCCGCTGGCGCCTGGGCGAGCTGACGGTGAAATGGGCGGCCGTTGCCCCGCGCACCGGAGCCCTGGCCTATGCGGAACTCAACTAGCCAGCCACGGATTTTGCCCGCGCCAAGGATGGGTGCAATCGACCCCTTGCGGCCCCATACTGGTTCCATGGTCAAAGGTGTTTCACGGATCGGGAAGCCGCTGCTCCTGCTGCTGTGCGTGATTGCAGCACTCGTGCTCTTGTCGTTGGTCGTCGTGCTCACCCGCGGGGCACCGAAACCACTTGACGCCACCACCCCCGCCGGGGTCGTGCAGGGCTATGTCACCGCCGTCATCGGCGGCGACGAGGTCGCCGCGGCGGGCTACCTCGACCCCGGGCAGGACTTCAGTTGCGAGGAGTTCGACGCCGCTGCCCCCGAGCGGAACATCCGGGTCGCGCTGGTGTCCACCACCGAACGCGAAACCACTGCCGACGTGGTGGTGTCCATTACCTATGCCAATGTCGGCGGACCGTTCGGAAGCGCCGAATACGCCAGCGAGGAATCCTTTGACCTGAGACTCGTCGAAGGCAAGTGGCTGGTCTCCGACGCCCCGTGGCCTTTGGTTGTCTGCCCTGAGAAGGGCATCGCGCCATGAGCACCGGCAACACCACCGCGATACGCCCCGCCGCCCCCGCGCTGGGCACGCTGCGCCGCGTCATCCTCTACCTGCTCCTGTTCGCACTGGTGTCCCTCGCCGCCTCCGGCGTCAGCGGGCTGCTGGGCATGCTGTTCACCGCCGGCGATGCGATCGCGTTCAACGATTCATCCTCGCTGGCCCTTGCCATGGCACTGGCCCTGGTGGGCGGCCCGCTGGGTGCAGTGGTGTTCTGGGCGTCATGGCGCCTGCTGGCCGATCCTGCCGAACGCCGCGCCACGGCGTGGGGCATCTACGTCTCTGCCATGTACGCAACCTCCCTGCTCACCGCCACCGGATTCGGCGTCGGCGCCCTGGCAGCGCTGGCGGGCGGGGACACCGGTTCCTGGAAGTCTTCCCTGGCCAGCGGCCTGTCCTGGGCCGCGGTGTGGGTCTGGCATCGGTGGATGCTGCACCACCGGACCCGGGGGCCGTTGGCCTTGGCGAAGGTCCCGCACGTGCTCGGCACCGTCATGGGACTGGTCATCGGCCTGGGCGCCGGAACGGGCGCGCTTGCCGTGCTCTTCGAACAGGCGCTGGGAACGCACGGGGAGCTGGCGGTCATCGGTGCTCCCTGGTGGCGCGCCGCCCTGGCGCTGCTGGTGTGGGCAGCGGGCGGGATCCTGGTCTGGTGGTGGCACTGGATCCGCGAGGGAACCCGTGAGCTGCACACCAAGCTGGCGGGGGTGGGCCTGGTGGCCGTCGGCGTCGGCGGGTCCGCGATCCTGGCCCTGGGCGGAGCCGGCGTGCTGTTGTTCGTGCTGCTGCGCATGGGCCTTGACCGCAGCGATCCGCTGCCGGTGCTGCTGGAACCGGCACCCGAGGCCCTGGCCGCTGCGTTGCTGGGCACGCTGTCCTGGCTTTACCACGCCAGGACCGCAGGGAACCGGCCCGAACCTGTTCCCGCAGCTGCCGGGCTGGCCGTCTCCGGGATCGCGCTGGCTGCGGCGGCATCGGGCATCGGCGTCGTCGTCAATGCGGCCCTGTCCACGGCAACCACGCGGCTGGGCGGCACCGACCCGACCGAGCTGCTGCTGGCGGGCCTGAGCTCGCTGGCCATTGGTGGGCCGCTGTGGTGGTTCACCTGGCATCCGACCCGGCCCGCCGACCCGCGCGGCCGGCGGATCTACCTGGTGTTGGTCTTCGGGATCAGCGCCGTGGTGGCCCTGGTGACGCTGCTGGTGATCGGGTTCCGGCTCTTCGAGTTCATGCTCGGGGATTCCGGCGGCGCCGGCCTGCTCGAACGCGTCCGCGCACCTCTGGGCCTGCTGGTGGCCACCGGGCTGGTGGCGGGTTACCACTTCGTGCTCTGGCGGCACGCCCGCTCTGCGGGCGCCGGGGACGAGGCCGCGACGGAACCCGGGCGCGGCATCCGGGAGGTCATGCTGGTGGCCGGAGAGGATGCCCAGGAGCTCGCCGCGGCGATCCGCTCACACACCGGCGCCAACGTCACGGTGCTGCGCCGCCACGATGCCGCCGAATCAACGCTCTCCCCCGACCGGTTGTTCAGGGTCCTGGGGCCCGTGGCGGCAGAGCGCATCCTGCTGGTGGCCGGCCCGGCCGACCGCCTCGAGATCATCGAACTGGCGGCCGATATCCGGCGCCGGGACTAGCCACCCAAGCGGCGCGCGCCGGATGCGCACCTAGTAGGAGTAGCCGCCCTTGCCGGACACCGCGGGCTTGACGTCCGCCAGGTATACGCAAGCGATGCAGGCGCCAACGAGCTGGAAGATCCCGCCGCCGCCACCGCCGAGCACCGACAATACGCAGACCAGGGTCGCGGCCGCTGTCATGCCCATCCAAAACGGCTTGCTGCGCTTGTTTTCGCGCTGGAAGTTGGCCGCGGGGTGCCGCACTGCGTCAAAAAGCGCCACAAGGGCAATCACGGCGGCCAGGATACCGAGCGCGAGCAGAAGATAGTACTCGAACAAGTGCGCAAGATTCATGGATTCAGCTTAGCCGCGTTGGCCCAGCGCCGCGGTCAGGTCGGCGTGCAAGTCCTCGACATTTTCAATGCCGACGCTCAGCCGCACCAGGTTTTCCGGCACAGTGCCGGGTTCACCCGGGTGGCGACGGCGCCGCTCGGCCAGGGACTCCACGCCACCGAGCGAGGTTGCCGGGGTCCACAGCAACAGGTTCGCGAGCATCGCATCGGCGGCTTCCGCGCCGCCGGCGACCTCGATGGCCACGATGGCCCCGAAGCCTTCGAGCTGTTCAGCCGCGCGCTGGTGACCGGGGTCTTCGGGCAGGCCGGGGTAGCGCACCCGGGAAATCGCCGGGTGCCCGGCCAGCCGCTTGGCCAGTTCCATGGCGCTGGCTTCTGCCCTGTCCAGGCGCAGGGCCATGGTCCGGATGCCGCGAAGCGTCAGCCAGGCCTCGAACGGACCCGGAATCGCCCCGTGCAGGGTCCGCATGCCGTGCAGTCGGGAACGCAATGCGGGATTCCGGGTCACCACGGCGCCCAGGACCACGTCGGAGTGGCCACCCATGTATTTGGTGGCAGAGTGCACCACCACGTCGGCGCCCTGCTGCAGCGGCCGCTGTCGCAGCGGGGTGGAGAAGGTGTTGTCCACCACCGTGAGCACCCCGGCCTCGCGGGCGGCTGCCAGCAGCACCGGCAGGTCGGCAACCTCGAGCATCGGGTTGGTGGGTGACTCCAGCCAGGCCATGTCCGCACCGGCCAGGGCGGCGATCGCGGCGTCGGTGTCGGCCAGGTCGACGCGGCGCACGGTGAGTCCCAGCGTCTTTTCCAGCTCGGCCACCAGCGAGAGCGAACCGTTGTAGGCGTGGGACGGGATGACGATGGTGCCGCCGGCAGGCAGCAGGGAAAGTGCCGCGGCCACCGCCGCCATGCCGGAGGCGTACGCCAGGGCGGGGAGTTCGCAGTCCTCGAGCTGGGCGATGGTTTCTTCCAGCGGGTCCCAGGTGGGGTTGGTGAAGCGTCCGTAGACCTTCTCCCCGGCGCCCGGCTCCCCCAGTGAGTGGAAGGTGGAGGAAAGCACGATGGGCGAATTCACGGGCTGGTCAACTGCGTGCGGCGGGCGTCCGGCGGACACCACAACGGTGTCCGGGGCCCACGGCGCGGATTCTGGGCGGGTCATGATTTTTAGGTTACTCCCTGGCCAGGCCCGCGCCCCAGCCGATGACGTACAGGTGAGCACACCGGATGAGCCGACAGGGGCCCGGTGCGGATAGGCTAGAAGGCGTGAGCAACGCGCAGCCAAACCCCGTCAACGCAGGTCGCTTCATCGTCTTCGAGGGCGGTGACGGGGCAGGAAAATCCACGCAGGCCGCCCTGCTGGTCCAGGTCCTGCGCCAAAGCGGACACACCGTGCTGCACACCCGCGAGCCCGGCGGCACCCCGATCGGCGAGAAGCTGCGCTCCCTGGTCCTTGACCACGGGCAGGGCACCGTCGATGCACGCACCGAGGCCCTGATGTACGCGGCGGCGCGCGCCGCCCACGTCGAACAGGTCATCCGCCCCGCCCTGGCCGCCGGCACCATGGTTATCTGCGACCGCTACGTCGATTCTTCCCTGGCCTACCAGGGCATCGGCCGGGAGCTCGGCGAGGACGCCGTGCGTTCCATCAACGACTTCGCCACCGGCGGGCTGCAGCCGGACCTGACGGTGCTGCTCGATGTCACCCCGGCCGACGGCCGGTCCCGCCGCACCGTCGGCGCCGACGGCAAGCCGCTGGCCGAGGACCGCCTCGAATCCGAACCCGACGAGTTCCACTCCCGCATCCGCGATGCCTTCGTGCACTTCGCCGCCCGCGAGCCAAGCCGCTATCTGGTTCTGGATGCCGCCACCGGCGTCCAGTCGCTGGCCGCCGTCATCACGGAGGCCGTTGCCGCACGGCTCAACGGTCCGGGAGCCTGAGCATGGATGTCTGGGACGACCTGCCGGGACAGGACAAGGCCATTACCGCGCTGCGCCGCGCGGTCGCCGAGGGCAATCCCGCGCATGCATGGCTATTCACCGGCCCGCCGGGTTCCGGTCGCTCTAACGCCGCCCGCGCCTTCGCCGCCGCCCTGCAATGCCGGCACCCCGATGCAGCGATGCGCGGCTGCGGGAACTGCAAGGCCTGCGTGACGGTGCTGGCCGGCACGCACCCGGATGTCGCGCTGATCGCCACCGAGAAGGTCAACTACCAGATCGAGGACGTCCGGACACTGATCACCAAGGCGCAGGACCGGCCCTCCACCGCGCCCTGGCGCGTGATCATCGTGGAGGACGCTGACCGGATGACCGAGCGCACCACCAACGTGCTGCTCAAGTCCATCGAGGAACCTCCCCCGCACACCGTCTGGATCCTCTGCGCCCCCTCGCCGGCCGACGTGCTGGTGACCATCCGTTCGCGCTGCCGCTCGGTGTCCCTGGCCGTTCCGACCCGGGCCGCGGTGGCCGAGTTGCTGGTGCGACGCGACGGGCTCTCCGAGGAACAGGCCGACTTCGCCGCCCGGGTTTCCCAGTCGCACATCGGCATCGCCCGGAGGCTGGCCCGCGACCCGGAGGCACGCCGCCGCCGCGACACCACGGTGCGCCTGCCGCTGCGCATCCGCACCGTCTCCGACGCTGTGATGGCAGCGGCCGAACTGGTGGAGCTGTCCACCGCGGAGGCCACCGCATCCGCAACGGAACGCGCCGAGACCGAGGCCGCCTCCCTGCGCACCGCGCTGGGACTGGAGGCCGACGCCCCGGTGCCGCCCCAGCAGCGCAGCGCGTTCAAGGCCCTGGAGGAGAACGCCAAGCGCCGCGCCCGGCGTGCCACCCACGACGCCCTGGACCGCTCGCTAATCGACATGACCACGTTCTTCCGTGACGTGCTGCTGGTGCAGTTGAACGCCTCCACCGAGCTGGTCAACGACTACCTTTCCGATCCCCTGCATGCCTACGCCAACGCCTCGCGGCCCGAGACCACGGTGGCAAAGATCGATGCCATCGCCGAAGCGAGGGCGCGTATTGGCGCCAACGTCGCCCCGCTATTGGCCATCGAAGCCATGATGGTCAGCCTGCGTCCGACAAAATAGCCTTCATTCCCCCAGTAATTTCCCCCCATTCCGCGCAGCCGCGCCCCAAGGAGCCTGAAACCCGCATGAGAGCACCCCGCCGCCACCTGTCAGTGATTGCCGCACTCGGCTCCGCGGCCCTGTTGTTGGGCGCATGTTCCACGGCAACCGCCCCGGCCCCTGCCATCACTTCGGCGCCGGCAGGCTCGGCAGCGATTCCGGCAGGCCTGGAAAAGTTCTATACGCAGGAACTGGACTGGGCTTCCTGCGGCGGCGTACTGCTGTGCACCGAGCTGACCGTACCCATGGATTACGCCGACCCGTCCGGGGAGACCATGACCCTGGCCTTGAACAAGCGCCCGGGCGGCAAGAACGCCGCCGGCTCGCTGCTGGTGAACCCCGGCGGCCCGGGTGCCTCCGGACTGGAGACTGTCCGCGAGGCGGTCCCGAACATGTTCGGCCAGGATCTGCAGCGCGGCTTTGACGTGGTTGGTTTCGACCCGCGCGGAGTCGGTTCCTCCACTCCGGTCACATGTGAGAAGCCGGCTGAACAAGACGCCGGCCGGGCGGAGCAGTTCGATCCCGGCTCCGACGCGGGGATTGAGGAGATGCGCCGGGACAGCGCCGAGTATGCCGCGCTGTGTGCCGAGCGCACCGGAGACGCACTGGGCTTTGTCGACACCATTTCGGCAGCCCGCGACATGGACGTGATTCGTTCGGCGCTCGGGGACAAGACCCTGAACTACCTGGGCTATTCCTACGGCACCTCGCTGGGTGCCAACTATGCCCAGCTCTTCCCGCAGAACGTGGGTCGCATGGTGCTTGACGGGGCGCTTGACCCCACGCTCGGCAACAACGAGATCACCATGGGCCAGGCCCTCGGGTTCGAAAACGAGATCCGTGCGTACATGCAGGATTGCCTGGACTCGGGCGATTGTCCCTTCAGCGGCGAACTCGAGGATGCCTTGGACCAGCTGCGCGGACTCTTCGCCGAGGTGGAGGCCGAACCCCTGGTCGGCAGCGACGGACGCAGCGTCCCGATCATCGACTTCGTCAACGGGTTCATCGTCCCGCTTTACGACAATTCCACATGGCCCATGCTCACCGAGGCACTGCGCAACGTGATGGCCGGGAACGTCGATGACATCCAGTACTTCGCCGACCTCACCGCCGGACGCGAG
Source organism: Paeniglutamicibacter sp. ORCA_105 (assembly GCF_045798545.1). Classification (NCBI taxonomy): domain Bacteria; kingdom Bacillati; phylum Actinomycetota; class Actinomycetes; order Micrococcales; family Micrococcaceae; genus Paeniglutamicibacter; species Paeniglutamicibacter sp. ORCA_105. Next base: position 18,838 of record NZ_JBIXLM010000010.1, read on the forward strand.
TCCGACGGGAGCTACACCGGCAACGGCACCGCCGCCTTCAGCGCCATCAACTGCCTCGACTACCCCATGGACGCGGACATCCCGACGATGCGCGCCGAGGCCAAGGAGCTGGCCCAGGCGGCCCCGACGATCGGCAAGTACCTGGCCTACGGCGCAGTGGGCTGCCAGGACTGGAAACACCCCGTCACCGGCAAGCCCGGCGCGTTGACTGCGGAGGGCGCCGCTCCGATCGTGGTCATCGGCACCACCGGGGACCCGGCCACGCCCTACGCGTGGAGCCAGGCGCTGGCCGAGCAGCTTTCTTCCGCCTCGCTGGTGACCTACGAGGGCCACGGCCACACCGCCTATGGCCGTTCCAACGATTGCATCGCCAACGCCGTGGAGTCCTACTTCCTGGACGGCACTGTCCCGGCCGACGGATTGACCTGCTGAGGCACGTTCCCATCGCGTCGTTTTGACCGCCGAGGACAGGTTCCTATAAAGTGTTCACTTGTGGTGCTCGCGCGCCACGGTGCCTCCTTAGCTCAGTTGGTAGAGCGTTTCACTCGTAATGAAAAGGTCGCCAGTTCGATTCTGGCAGGAGGCTCTGATCCAGCCCCGGGAAACCGGGGCTTTTTCATTTCCTGGTCACCTCAAAACGGCCAAGCTTCAGCCTTCGCCGTAGCCGACTGCACAACCAGCGATGCGCCAGAATGAGCCACCCAGCACGCCTTCTGGGCACCACCTAAGGCCCCCCACGTTGAATATCGTGCGTACAGGCATTCAACTCTCGAACGCAGGTGTCGTTCCCATGACCCCGGACGGCCTTGAGCAAGTAATACCAGAACTCGGTTTGTCGGGGGGCCGACCAGGTCTTCCTCCGATGACGGCCACACATCTGGCCCAGGAACGGCGCCGTCCCCTGGCCCCATCGCGTCTCAAAACGCTCGAGGAACACGGGCAGCAGCGGCGCATCGTAACGATGCCAGGAATTTACGGCATCTTCCTTTCCGGGGGCGGGGTCCAGACCAGTGGTCCAGCCACCACGTCGGGCCGGGTCGAGCGGGATACCCGCCGGGCCCTCGCCGGCCCCGCGGCCCGGCGGGCGGATAGGTGTTCGCGATCGTACGCCGACCGGGCGGCGGCGTTGCCCAGGACCGCATAGGCGTCCATCACCGACTGGAGCCGGGAACGCTCCAGCGCTTCTTGCTCCGGGCCGTCAGGCCCGGGCCTGGTGTCGGGATGGTGAAGGCGCATCTGGGCCCGGTAGGCACGGGCGATCTCCGCGGCGCTGGCCCGCGGATCCAGGCGAAGCACCGCATAGGGGTTGAGGGACTCCACGGCAATGCCTTTCAAATCTTCGCGCCGGGGTCGGGCGCGGGCGGCAACTGGGATGCCGAAGATGGTCCCGTCCCCCGCCGGGAATCGGGACCATCTTCCAAGGGGACGGCGCCAACCCCGACCCGACGGTGCGCCGGAGGGCGCCGCGGTGTGCCGTTTGGCCAGCACCCGCAGTCACTGATGTCGGGAGCGCGCCGTCCCCGTCAGGTGAACCATCTCCGGGACCTCAGGCGTCGATGGACTGGCGGTCGGACTCCTTGCTGGTAATGGCGATCTTGCGTGCCTTCGCCTGTTCGGCGACCTGAATCTCCAGGGTCAGCACACCCGCGTCGTAGCTGGCGTCGATGTTCTCCGTATCGAGGTTCTCCCCCAGGACCAGCTGGCGGCTGAACACTCCCCGAGGGCGTTCGGCGGCAAGGATTTCGACCTCGTCGCCCAGTGCACCTCGTTCGGCCTTGATTGTCACGACATTGTTTTCGACATCCAGGTCGATCGAATCGGGGTTTACCCCCGGGAGGTCAAACTCGATCCGGAACTTGTCACCTTCACGCCAGGCATCCATGCTCATGACCGCCGGCCTAACCGTCGTCCCCCAAACCTGTTGGGCGAGCTTGTCGATTTCACGGAACGGATCTGGGCGCATCAACATTGTTCTCTCCTTCACAGCTTTGTCGTTTGCCGATCCCGCTGCCCCGTGTGGCTGCGGGTATTAATTTTTTAGCATCACTCCATCGCCCGCGCAACAAGAAATTTTTTGGGAAATTGGCGATTTTTGCCCCGAATCCGCAGGGCGCCGCAGCTCGGACGGCCGGGGAGCAGACCACGTCTTAAATGTGTGTGGGGACCCGTTGACGGGTCCCCACACACATGACTTGACGCTGTTCCGTTGCCGGGGAGCCTTTTTGCCGACTAGGCGAAGTCGCTGACGGCCGGATCGGCTGCGATGCGGCCCTCGGTGCCCTTGTCCAGGGCGTTGATCGCGGCGAGGTCATCGGCGTCCAGCTCCACGCCCAGGCCCGAGTGGTTCTCCACGATCCGCGAGGGGGTCACTGACTTCGGGATGACCACATTGCCCAGGGCCAGGTGCCAGGCAATGACGACCTGGGCGACGGAAGCGTTGTGCTTTTCTGCGATGGCCACCAGTGCCGGGTCGTTAAGCAGTTTGTTGCCCTGCCCCAGGGGCGACCACGACTGGTGCAGGATGCCCTTGGAAGCCTCGAACTCGCGCAATTCGGCCTGCGGGAAGTATGGGTGGGTTTCGACCTGGTTGATGACCGGCAGCACTCCGGTGGCTTCCTCCAGCTCGGCGAGCGCCTCGATGGTGAAGTTGCAGACGCCGATGGACTTCACGCGGCCGGACTTCTGCAAGTCAATGAGCGCACGCCAGGTGTCCACGTACTTTCCCTGCTTGGGCTGCAGCCAGTGGATCAGGTACAGGTCAAGGTACTCCAGGCCCAGGCGTTCCATGGATGCGTCGAAGGCGGCCAGGGTCGAGTCGTAACCCTGGTCGGCGTTCCAGACCTTGGTGGTGATGAACATGTCCTCACGGGGCACGTCGGTGGCGGCAATGGCGCGGCCGACGCCCTCCTCGTTGCCGTAGATGCGGGCCGTGTCGATGTGGCGGTATCCGGCGGCGAAAGCTTGGACGACCACGTCAGTCGCGACGTCGTCCTCGACCTTCCATACCCCGTAGCCAAGCTGGGGAATGGTGTTGCCGTCGTGGAATGTGAGCTCTGGGGATACGAGGTTCGTCATGTTTCCCATCCTGCCACCGTGCATTGACCGGAATTGCCGGACCCGGCATTGATCAGCGCTGGGCGAAACCAAAATCCCCGCAGCCGGGAACGTTAGTGCTTGGCCATTTCGGCCTCTGCCGCACTGATGCCGTCGGCCACCAGATCCGCACGCATGGCAACGTTCTCCAGGCCCGCCGACGCATAGCCCCAGCGCTCCCCGTCGAGGCGTGCCATGGCCGCCACCTGTGCGGTGGTCGCCAGGTCGTTCGCGGCCTTGGAAAGCAGGCGGTGCACGGCGTAGAGCTCGTGCGGGACGGCTTCGCCGGTGCTCGGGGCCTTGGCCTGGGCGGCGACGCACACCAAGCGCACCCGACCCTGGAGCTCGGCCAGGTGGTTGGCGATCAGGATCAGGGCGTTGTGGAGGTCGTCGTCCTCGATGCCCTCGAGGACCTGGTGCACCCGATCCAGGGAGCGCCCGAACCTGTCATAGGCCCGGCGCCAGACCCCGTCGCCGAGTTCCTTGTTGTCGCGGCGTGCGCCGCGTGCCGAGGAGAACAGCCCCATCTACGTGTTTGCCTTTGTTGTCGCCATGATGTCCCCCGGTGGTTCTGGTTGCCCGAGGAACAAGTCGTTACCCGTGTTGCCACTTTCAAGTCTAGAGGTATTGCCCAAACCCGCCGTCGCCATCGGTTCCCGTGCCCGGTGCGGGACCCTGCGGGCCCGGTGCCGCGCCCGGACCGCCTTGGGCCATGCGTTCGGGCTCGCCCTGCTCGTTGATGACGATTCCTGGGGCCACTTGCGTGCCCGGGGGAAGCTGACGCATGGCCATGCGCTGGGCGAGTTGTTGGTTGGCCATCTGTTGGGCGGCCATGGCAGCCTGCAGGCCGTGGAAGACGCCTTCGAGCCAGCCGACCAGCTGGGCCTGGGCCACGCGGAGTTCCGCCTCCGAGGGCGTCTCTCCGTCGGCGAAGGGCAGCCGGATGCGATGGAGTTCCTCGGCAAGTTCCGGGGACAGCCCGGACTCCAGCTCGTGGACGGAGCGTTCGTGGATGTCGGCCATGCGGGCGCGGGCTTCCTCGTCCAGTGGTGCCGAGCGGACCTCTTCGAGCAGCTGCTTGATCATCCCGCCAATGCGCATGAGCTTGGCCGGCTCCCCGATGCTCATCACGTGTGCGCTGTCCTTGCCCGCCGCGTGGCCTTCCTTGGCGCCCGGGGCGTGGCCGGGACCGGGCGCTGCAGGACCCATTGGCAAGGCTCCGGGGCGGGTGCCGGCCTCGGCCGCAGCCTGGAATGGGCCGTTCACCTCATCGGGCGTCAGGGTGTTCGATGCAGCGTTGGGATCGGGGATCTGTTCACTGTGCTCGCTCATGGCTCCATCTTGCCATGTGAATCCCCGGTCCGGCAGGGAGATTTCCTTGTTGGATCGAAGCTGGCCGCAGGCACTGCCCGCAGGCACTGCCCGCAGGGGCGATCCCGGTCGGCACTGCCCGCAGGGGCGATCCCGGTCGGCACCGCACACAGGCGGGCCAACGGACGCGGGGCCGGCGGACAACGTGTCCACCGGCCCCGCGGCACTTACGCACTGATGCGCGGAAAGCTGGTCAACAGCACCGACCCTGCGGATTCTTCTCCTGCCAGTCGGAGTAGTCGCGCCAGAATTCCCGTTCGCCCATGGGAGCGACGCCCGGGTGCGTGCGGGCCTGGTGCTCGAGGTACACCCGGTATTTGTCCGCCCCCAGCACCCCCTCGAGGTAGCGCACGATCCCCCGGGCGATGTTGCCCGTTGCGGACAGTCCGCGCGCCAGCACCGAGGTGCCGCCAACCGGTGGGGTTCCGCCTGTGCCCTCCATGGTCAGTGTCCCCCGCGTGCCATCTGCTGCTCCGGAGGAACCTGCTTCCAGGCCTGCTCCAGCTCCTTCTCCGCCGGGGAGGAAACCAGTCCGCTCGGGGCGTAGATCCTTGAAGGGATCTCCGGATCCTCGGTGTCGGTTCCCCCGCCGTTGGGGTAGGCGCGGATGGTGGCGATGATGGCCGTGATGATCACGATCACCGAAAGCACCAGGAAGATCACCGAAAGCCAGCCCTGGACGCCGGTGTTGCGCACCACTGCCTCCATGGCCTCGACGTTCTTGGCGGTGCCGAATGTGGTTTCCCCGCGTTCGAGTGCGCCCTTGAAGGCATTGTGCTGGGCGAAGTAGCCCACGGCCGGGACCGGGGAGAAGATCTTCAGGAACGACGCGTACACCGTGACGACGGTGGCGAATGCCAGCGGCAGCACCACGATCCACAGGTACTTGAAGTTCCCTCGCTTGGCCACGATGGTCATGACCACGGCCAGGGCGATGGCCGCCAGCAGCTGGTTGGAGATGCCGAAGAGCGGGAAGAAGGTGTTGATGCCGCCCAGCGGGTCGGTGACCCCGAGGATCAAGATGTATCCCCAGCCGGCGACCATGATCGCCGTACACGCCCAGGCACCCGGACGCCAGGAGGTGTCCTTGAACTTCGGGATGAAGTTGCCGATGGTGTCCTGCAGCATGAAGCGGGCCACGCGGGTTCCGGCATCAACGGCCGTGAGGATGAACAAGGCCTCGAACATGATGGCGAAGTGGTACCAGAAAGCCATCATAGAGGCCCCACCGAACCACTGGTTCATGATGTGGGCGATGCCCACGGCCAGGGTCGGTGCGCCGCCGGTGCGCGACACCACGGATTCCTCGCCCACGCCCGCCGCCAGGTCGGTGAGCATGCCCGGGGTCAGGTTCACGCCCGACAGCCCCAGGGAGTTCACGAACGCCACGGCGCCCTCAACGGTGCCGCCGGTGGCCGCAGCCGAGGAGTTCATCGCGAAGTAGATGCCGCGGTCGATGGAGATCGCCGCGACAAGGGCCATGATGGCCACGAAGGATTCCATGAGCATGCCGCCATAGCCCAGGAAGCGGGTCTGGCGTTCCTTTTCAACCATCTTCGGGGTGGTTCCCGAGGAGATCAGCGCGTGGAACCCGGAGAGGGCACCACAGGCGATGGTGACGAAGAGGAAGGGGAAGAGATGCCCGGCAACCACCGGGCCCTTGTCGGAGCCCGCGAACTCGGAGATCGCCGGAACAGTGATCTCCGGGCGGACCACGATGATGGCAACTGCCAGCAGGCCGATGACGCCGATCTTCATGAACGTGGAGAGGTAGTCGCGCGGGGCCAGCAGCAGCCACACCGGAAGCACCGCGGCAATGAAGCCGTACACGATGATGAACCAGGCCAGCGTGGTGCGGTCCAGGTGGAAGAGCTCGGCACCCCAGGCGGATTCGGCAACCCAGCGACCGGAAATGATGGCAAACATCAGCAGCACGAAGCCGATCAGGGAAATTTCCATGACCTTGCCCGGGCGGATGAAGCGCAGGTACACGCCCATGAATAGGGCGATCGGGATGGTCAGGCCAACCGAATAGACGCCCCAGGCCGATTCACCCAGCGCGTTGACAACCACCAGGGCCAGGATGGCGACGATGATGACCATGATGGCCAAGGTCGCAATCAGTGCGGCTGTGCCGCCGATGACGCCGAGCTCCTCGCGGGCCATCTGCCCCAGCGAACGTCCGCCGCGGCGCATCGAGAAGAACATGACCAGGTAGTCCTGGACCGCGCCGGCCAACACCACGCCGATGATGATCCAGATGGTGCCCGGAAGGTAGCCCATCTGCGCGGCAAGGATTGGACCGACCAACGGCCCGGCTCCGGCGATCGCCGCAAAGTGGTGCCCGAAAAGCACACGGCGGTCGGTCGGCATGAAGTCCTTGCCGTTGTTTTTGTACTCGGCAGGGGTCGCCCGGAAGTCATTGGGCTTGGCGATCTTGCGCTCAATGTACTTGGAGTAGAAGCGGTAGGCCACCAGGTAGGTGCACACCGCCGCGAAGACGAACCAGATGGCGTTGATGGTCTCCCCGCGGGAGAATGCCAGGATGGCCCAGGCGACGCCACCGAGCAGCGAAATCGCCACCCACAGGGCAATCTTGGCTGGCGTCCATTTACGTTCCTCGGCCTCCGCAACTTGCGGGTCGACACCTGCCGGGGGAAGCTCTGGAGCTGAAGGTTGAGACGTGCTCATGTTTTCCTCTCACGTGACGGATGGATCGGACGATGCGAGTGATCCTTTGGGCGCGCGCCGCGGACCTTAGTGGTCCACGACACCGCCCCCTGAGATACACCGTAGCCCGTGGGAAAAACAGTTTCAGAACTTTACGATGATTTTCCCCGTGTGGTTCCCCGAATCGAAGTATTCATGCGCCAAACGGGCTTCCGTGAAGGGGAAACGTCGGTCGATCGACAGATCCAGCGTGCCCTGGGCCAGCATCGGCAGCGCGTGTTTCCTCACTGCCGCGACGATTTCCGCCTTCTGCTCCAGCGGACGGGCGCGCAGCGTGGTGCCCATGACCCTGGCGCGCTTGGTCATCAGTGCCCGGATATCCAGTTCCGCCTTGGCCCCGCCCTGAAGGCCGATGACCACCAGGGTCCCGCCGGTGGCCAGGATGCGCACGTTTTGTGCCAGGTACTTGGCGCCCACGACGTCCAGGATCACGTCCACCCCGGCACCGTCGGTCAGCTCCAGGGTGCGTGCCGCGAAGTCCTCCTCGCGGTAGTTGATGCCCGCGTAGGCGCCGAGCGCTAGGCAATGGGCGATCTTTTCCTCGCTCGAGGCCGTCACCAGGACCTTGGCCCCTGCAGCGGCCGCCAGCTGAATGGCCATGGAACCGATCCCGCCGGCCCCGCCGTGCAACAGCACGGTGCTGCCCGCGGTGAGCCCGGCCTCCAGGAAGAGGTTCGACACCACGGTCCCGGCGACCTCCATGAAGCCCGCGGCGTCGACCAGGTCCACGTCCTGCGGGATCTCGATGACAAGCCCGGCGGGCACCGTCACGTATTGGGCGTATCCGCCCCCGGCCAGAAGCGCGCACACCCGCTGGCCAATGGCGGCCGAGACGACCCCCTCCCCCAGCGCCTCGATGGTGCCCGACACCTCAAGTCCGGGGATGTCGCTGGCACCGGGAGGCGGCGGGTAGACGCCCCTGCGCTGTTGCACATCGGCACGGTTGAGCCCGAACGCCGCCACCTTGATCAGCACTTCCCCCGGCCCGGGGACCGGCATGGGCCGCTCGGTCTCGGCCAGCACCTCGGGACCGCCTGCACCGCGGTATTCAATGGCCTGCATCGTGGTCATGGTCTTCTCCCGTTTTCCTTTGCTTCGATCGCAGGTCTTTCCCGGCGGCCCATGCTTCTTAGGTCCCGGCATCCGCGTTTTGCCTTCTTGGGGCCACTCTAACGGCAGGGAAATTCCGGCTCCCGTTTGTGACCGGCGGGGCGTGGCGGTTCGAAGGCAGCCGCGGGCTGGCGTATACTTTTTGGGTCTGGATGGTTGTCCGAGCGGCCTAAGGAGCTGGTCTTGAAAACCAGTGTGCGGTAACCCCGTACCAAGAGTTCAAATCTCTTACCATCCGCTCAATGTAAAGAGGCGGTTCCCGTATCTATGGGAACCGCCTCTTTACGTTCATGTGCTGGCCATGTCCGGGTGCGGTGATCGCGCGTAGGCTACCAATCAACCGGGCAGGCAGGATTCCCGGATCACGAACCAACGTACAACCTCAGGATTGGAAGCGTTCGACAATGCCCCTGCGCGATATCACGCCCGCCGGAAACCCGGTCTGGACCGACATCATGACCACCGACATCGAAGCCAGCAAGAAGTTCTACTCAGCCCTCTTTGGCTGGGAATTCGAGGAACCGACCTCCGAGGAGTACGGCGGATACCTCAGCGCCAAGCGACAGGGGCGTCTCGTCGCCGGGCTATCCCCCTACCAGCCCGAGTTCGGCGGCATTCCGAACATCTGGTCGCTGTATTTGAAGAGCGATGACATCACCGCCACGCAGGCCTACGTCCAGGGCGCCGGCGGCCAGGTCCTGATGCCGCCGATGCACGTGGCGCCATACGGGCACATGGGCATCTACCTTGATGCCGGCGGCACCGCTTTCGGCGTGTGGCAGCCCCAGGAGCACCAGGGGTTCGGCGTCGATTCCGAGCACGGTTCCCCGGCCTGGCACGAGCTGTATTCCAAGGCCTACCCTGCGGCGGTGGAGTTCTATTCCAAGACCTTTGGCTGGGACATGCACGTCATGTCCGATGCCCCTGAATTCAGGTACACCACCTATGGGCAGGGCGACGATGCCCAGGCCGGGCTGATGGACGCTTCCGGCTTCTTGCCGGCCGAGGTCCCCGGATTCTGGGTGACCTATTGGGGAGTGGATGACGTGGATGCCGCCTGCGCGACGGTGTTGGCCAACGGCGGTGCAGTGACCGAGGGCCCGGAGGATTCGGAGTTTGGCCGGGTTGCCGCGATCACCGATTGCTGCGGTGCTTCCCTGAAACTGGTGGGTGTGAAGCAGACCCAGTAGGTTTCGGCCATGGGGGAAGGTGCGGACGCCGGCGCCCGCTCCTTCCCCCGTGTCGTTAGCGCGGCTGGACCAGGTCCTTGACCTGGCTCATCCGCAGCACCTCGCGGGCAATATCCTGGGCGTCGCCGAGCGTCCGTGCCGCGCCGTCAAGCGGTGCCCCTGCTTGGGCGGCAATCGCTGTCCCCCACTGGGCCGAGGACAGCTGCAGCCCGAGCACGAAGATCGCGCGGTGCGCCAACCCCCGGGCATCGACCATCCGGTAAGGCTCGCCGACGACGTCAAGGCCCTGGCCCGGGATCGGTTCACCCTGGTCGTTGCGCATGGTGAAGGCCGCCGCCAACCCGTCGTCAAGCAGTTGCCGCAGCAGCGGCGAATCTGTTTGCAGCACGCGGTTGGCCGGCATCATCGCCTCGATGAGCGTCCGCGCCGTGTATGCCGGGGCATCGACCCAGGGCGAGGACGCGGTGAACATCCCGGTGGGCACATCGATCTCGAATTCCGGGTCCGGGCCGATGAATTCCACGACCTTGGCGCGCGCCAGGGCTGCCAGTTCCTCGATGCGCTGCAGGGGCGGACCGGAAGCCAATCCCTCCACCAGGGGCTCGAACCAACCCTGAACCTCGGCCAGCCGCGACTCGTCGGAAATCAGGCCCTCGGCGAGCAGGTCCTTGACGATCATGCGCCCGGCGTTCAACGTGGCGATGGCCATCTTCAGTGGGTCCTTCTCACCCTCCACCGAGGAAATGGCATCGTACTCCAGGTATTCCATGACCGCTTTTTGGTATGCCTTCAGGGAAGGGAATCCCTGTTCCGCAAAGGGATGTCCCAGCCCCGGAACATCCAGGAACCCCATGGCCGGAGCCAGCTCCCCCACGAGTCGGCGGGCTTCCTGGAGCCATACCTGGGACCCCGCCTGGTGCTCGGCATCGAGGGCTTCGGTGAGCATGTCAACGAACTCGTCCGGGTCCACCTCGAAGCGGGAGGGATGGCGCCGGGCAGCCGTGCTGTAGTACGCCAGCAGGACGTCGCGGTGCAGCAACGGCCACACGTGGGCGTCGAAGCGCACCGTTGCTTCCGGGTTGAGCATCCGGGCCTCGGCGACCCTTTGAACGAGCACCTCGCCATCCAGGTAGCGCAGCCGGACCGAGCCCGGGATGAAATCCTCGATGCAGGATTTCGCGCGGTACGGCGTCCCGCGGCGGGAGGCTGCCACAATGCGCGGCTCGCGGCCCGTGGGCCAATACTCAAGGGCCCGGCCGGGTCCTCCGTTGATTTCGTTGAATTGGCCCCCGCGTCCCACCGTCAAGGCAACCATCACGTCAAAGAAGTTCAGTCCCAGGCCCCGTACCAATACCGTCTCCCCGCCCGGCACCTTGTCCCAGGCAACGTCCCCGGGCACGTTCGGGCCCTGGTAGAGCAGTCCGGCATCATCGGCGGCCTGGGCCATGGCCCCCTGTGACGGGTTCAGTCGTGCCGAAACATGTCCCAGGGCCAAGACCACCGCGTCGGCGCGCAGTTCGAACTCGGATCCCGACCGCCGCGGGTGGGGGCGGGTGCCATCGACGGGGTGGGCCTGAAGCAAGTAGTCGGCCTCCCCGCGGTGCAGCGCGGTGACCTCTGCACGCTCGAAGCGCACCTCGGAAACCGCCTCATGGGAACGAAGCGCTGCAACCGATCCGTCAAAAACATGACGCAGGTAGCGGCCGTAGAGGGCCCGCGGAGGGTAGGAGCCTCGTTCCATCTGCTCCAGTTCCGTTCTTTCCACGCTGCTAAGCGCCGCTCCGTCGCCGCCGGCGGCACGCCACTGGTCAAAGCTCAGCCCCGGCTCGTCCGGGTGTGTGCGGACGGGGGCCACCGTGGGGAACCCTGCCGGGGTGTTCATCAAGAAGAGTCGGGATTGGGCCGTGGACCAGACATGACCGGCACCCGGGTCATGGACGTCATAGACCACCACAGTGATCTTGCGTGAGTGGCTCTGGGTGCGCCGCAACTCGGCCGCCAGGCGTTCGAGGACCGAGGTCCCCCTGGGCCCTGCACCCACAACGGCTATGACGTACGGTTCCCGACCGGAATTATTCTTCTCACTCACGGATTCAGCCTAGTCTGCTGTTGCGGTCCATCGCTTCGCTTGGGCGCAGCATTTGAAGGCCGCGCCCAAGCGAAGCGAGGGTCCGCACCGCTGGCAGGATCGCTTAGGCCGCTTCATAGCTTTCGACGGTGGCCCGCAGGGCATCGGCATGCATGTAGATTTCGTCCAGGCTCTCAATGGGGATGCGCGTCTCAGCCTTGTCCTCCCCAAACAGACCCAGGTACTTCTGCGATCTGTTGAAATGCAATCTGGCGATGGGCTTGCGGTTGTTGTCGTCGAGCAGAACCGCAAAATAGGACTTCGCATCTCGATGCGCAATGCGGTTGACCTTGACGGTTTTGCAAACAATGGCTCGAACAATGTGGAAGCCTTCGATCTCTTCCAGCGTCGTGTCGACACCATCGTCTTGCTCGAGGTCTGCCTCGGCCACGGGTTGGCTGGTTACGCTGGCCGCTGCCGCCGCCGCGGTGACCATGGGGATGTTCGGCTCCCCGAGTGCTGCCTTGAGCCGATCATTCACCTGATCCGCAAGGTACTGTTTCGTTGCCTTGGCAACGAGGCCCGTGAACTGCTCGCGAACCCGTTGCGTAAACTGGCCCCCGTAGACGCCCGCAGAGAGGAATTTGACCCACTCGGCCGTTGGCTCTTGGAAGTTCGCCGCGATGGCACGTTTGATTTCCCCGACATAACGTAATTCTTCGGCTGCGCTGACGATGGATTCAAGGTCAAAGGCGTCGCGGGAGAGCTTGCGCAGTTCGGGGATCAACGTTTCGTCGATGTCATTCATGTCGAGGATCAAGAATGGCTTCGCATCCATCTTGTTCGGTGCATCAAGATCGGTATAGAACTGGTAGACCTCGCCATTGGTCAAGATCGCGATCCGTGCGGTGGTTGCTGCGAAGTACCGGTAAAGCTGAGATGCATGCTCATACTTGAGGCCACCGACCGATCGCTTGCACTCAATCAGGATCTGGACCTCGCCCTCAAGCATGATTGCGTAATCGATCTTTTCGCCCTTTTTGATCCCGATGTCGGCCGTGAATTCGGGGACAACTTCCAGCGGATTGAAAACGTCATAACCAAGGATCGTCGAAATGAACGGCATGATGAAAGCGTTCTTCGTCGCTTCTTCGGTTTCGATGATCGTGCGTTGTTGCTGAATCTTTGCTGCCAGCGCCGCTAGCCGTTCTCCGAATTGCATTGATTTCCCCTATTCAACGAAACTAAGACCCAGTGCCCAACCTACCCACTAACCCGGACAAAAAAGCGATTCTCATCAGGGATTGAGTAACGAATCGGTTACGAACCCGAAGCACACATCCAGCCCGCATCCTTAGACTGTCCATATGAGCACCCCTCCCCTGGATACGCCCGCGCCGACAACTCTCACCGAACCGCCTAATACTTCCACGACCCAAGCAATCGATCCGATTGCTCGAACAGATGTGCCCCGGCCTGTCACTGACGCCCCCACAGATCCGCTTCTGTGGCTGGAAGAGCTGGATTCAGAGCGCGCCATGGACTGGGTGCTCGGACAGAACGCCCGCACCGAAGCGGAGCTCTTCGACGAGGATTTCGCCGCCACCCAGGAAGAAATCCTCAAGATCCTGGATGCTTCCGACAGGATCCCGATGGGCACCAAGCGCGGGGAGCACTACTACAATTTCTGGCGCGACTCGGAGCACCCCAAGGGCTTGTGGCGACGCACCGACTGGGAGTCCTATCGGCAGGACGATCCGCAATGGGAACTCCTGCTCGACGTGGATGCCTTGGCAGAGGCCGAAGGCATCGACTGGGTCTTCTCCGGGGCGCAGATGCTGCGCCCGGCACTGGGTGAAGAGTACGCTCGGGCCCTGATCAAGCTTTCCCCCGACGGAGGCGACCAAGTGCGAGTGCGGGAATTCGACCTGCCCTCCCTCGCCTTCGTCCCGGGCGGCTTCGACTTGCCCGTCGCCAAGACCAACGTGTCTTGGGCGGATGCCGACACGTTGTACGTGGCCACCGATGTCGGCGAGGGATCGCTCACCCTATCCTCCTACGCCCGCACCGTGCGACGGCTGGTCCGCGGACAGGACCTGGCCGTTGCAGAGGAAATCTTCGCCATTGACCAGTCACACGTCCTGGCCTATGTCTCCCACGATTCGACGCCGGGCTTCGAACGCGACGTCGCCCACGACGTCATCGACTTCTACAATTCCAAGACGTTCGTGCGCCAAGGAGACCAATGGGTGCACTTGGACGTCCCCACCGATGTGGGCGTCTCGCTGCACCGTGGATGGGTGTTGTTCTCCCCGCAGACCGCATGGACCCGCGACGGAACCACCTACATTCCGGGATCGCTCGTGTTGGCCGATCTTGGGGATTTCATGACCGGTGCGGCCACATTGCGTGAAATCTTTGTTCCCACTTCATCCACGTCCCTGCAGTCCATCGATTTCACGACAAACCACATTCTCCTCAACGTCCTGCAGGACGTCTCCTCACAGATCATCGTCTGCGATCCGGCAAACGACTTCGCGCTGCATCCCTTGGACATCGGCTCCCCGCTGCACAGCTTCAGCATTTCGGCCGTCGACGACGAAGGCCCCGCATGCGGTGATGACTTCTGGCTGACGCTCACCGGATTCCTCACGCCCACCACGCTGGCCCGCGGAACCGTCAGCCTCGCCCCCGACACGGAGGGTCCGGCTGTTCCCCAGGTCGTCAAAAGCGCTCCTGCCCGATTCGAGGCCGGCGACTTCGAGGTCTCCCAGCACTTCGCAATTTCCGATGACGGGACCCGGGTCCCATATTTCCAGGTGTCCCCGCGCGGGCTGCCGCTCGATGGAAGGAACCCGGTGCTGATGAATGGCTACGGCGGGTTCCAGACCAGCCTGACCCCGGGCTACCTGGGCGCCCTGGGACCTGGCTGGCTGACCCGCCGCACGACAGAGGGCAGGCGCGGCAGCTATGTGGTGGCGAATATCCGCGGCGGCGGCGAGTACGGCCCGCGCTGGCATCGCGCCGCCTTGCGGGAGAACCGTCACCGCGCCTACGAGGACTTCGCAGCCATAGCCCGCGATCTCATCGCCCGGGGTGTCACCTCGCGCGAGCACCTGGCCGCCACCGGACGCTCAAACGGCGGGCTGCTCATGGGAAACATGATCACCGGCTACCCGGAGCTTTTCGGGGCGATCTCCTGCGGCGTTCCACTATTGGACATGCGGCGCTACACCCGCCTTGCGGCCGGGCATTCATGGATTGCCGAGTACGGGGATCCGGATGTGCCCGGGGACTGGGATTTCGTGCGGACCTTCTCCCCCTACCACCGACTCGATGATGCCCTCCCCGAGGGTATCGAGTACCCGGCCTCCCTCATCTGGAGCGCAACCAGCGACGACCGGGTCGGACCGGTGCAAGCCCGCAAGATGGCGGCGAAGATGATGGGAATGGGTGTGGGCAACGTTCGTTACCACGAGTCTCTCGATGGTGGCCATGCCGGGGCCAGCGACAACAAGGCCTCTGCCACCATGCTAGCCACCAGCTATGAGTTCCTCTGGCGGCATGTCAGCGGTTGAGCCGAGACTGCCGGATCGTTACACCTTGGTCCTCATGGGCCGCGGTGTCGGTTGCCGCGCCGATGCGCTTGAGTAGGCGTTGGCTCAGCCGGACCTCGTGAGGCAGTTCCCGGAGTTCGGCGGGATCAATGTCCAGATCCTGCCGCTCGAGGATTTCGCCCAGGTACTCCCAATAGTCCGCCGCCATTTCTTCTTCAGTCTGGTCGCCGGACGGTTCATCCGGTCCAACCGCAACCAATGCGGTTTCCCTGATGTCCTCTTCCGACGCCTCCGACCACGTCGCGGTCGAAGACCAACCGCGATCATCCAACAAAAGTACGTCACGTCCCGCGTCAAGAACGATAGCGAGCCGGGCCGTCACCGAAATACGTCCCTTGTTGGACGAGTTGTAGTCGAGATCGGCAATGGTGACCAGTCTGGTGGCTTTCATGGGGCCAACGCTACCTGCCACGCGGTGTCACTGGCGTCCGAAATCCACGGATCCCGGGGCTTTGTGGCCACACAAAAACCCTCGTTTTGTGTGCCGCCCCAGCTTTGGGTAGTCTAGGGGAGCTGGAAACAGCAAAACGGACACGTGCCAGAGCGGCCGAATGGGCTTCACTGCTAATGAAGTGTCGGGGTTAAACTCGACCGGGAGTTCAAATCTCCCCGTGTCCGCTGAAAAACCCCTACTTCGGTGGGGGTTTTTTCGTCTTTCCCCCGCGGCCGGAAGAGGGGCGTTCGGACAAGAAGAAACCGCGTTCGGCTGGCCCCGGGTGGAGCCAACCGCACGCGGCCAGAAGTCCAGGTCCGGCGGCAGCACCGCCGGCGGCCCCTACTTGTCTCCGTCGCCAAACGCATTGAGCAACGTGCGCACCATTTCGTCGGGCAGACCGGTGTGGCGGACGACAATGGTCGTGGCCTCATCAAGCTCGCCCAGGCGCAGGTGTTCCAGCAATTCCGTGCGTTCGGGTTCGGCAAGGTCGTTGATGCTGAATTTCACGGCACCGTCCGGGCCCTGGCCTTCAAAACTGAAGTCTGCGATGTTTGCAGTTGGCGTCTCGCCGCCGCCCAACGGGGAGGCCGCGAGCATTCGCAGGATCTCTGCTTGCTCCAGACCGGAGTGCTTGGCAATGAGCTCCGCGGCTCCCGGAAGATCCTCGTCGCGCACCAACGAAAGAAACTGGTCGTACTCGGCAGGCGGCAAGTCCTCGCTGGCAAACTCGCGGGATTCGCCGTCCACCAGATAGGCGACCTTGAACTGCGTGGAAGTCCGTTCCGATTCGCTGCCGAATTCCTTGGCCCATTCACTGGGCACCACCCAAGGGTCATCGGATTTGTCGGAGTTTTCCGGCCCGGCTATGTGTTCGTCCATCCCGCCTTCAACGGCAGGAATGGCGGGCTCCGGCGTCAGCGGGATTTCGGTGGCCGCGCCGGTCTGCGGTTCAGAGATTTCGGATTCCTCTGCCCGGCGTTCGGCTTCGACCTGCTGGGAAATCGTGGGTCCGCCGGCGGAATCTTTACGGATTTGGGGGAACCGCTCCAGACTGCGGACGGCAATGATGCTGGCCTTGTACCCGGCCGCGGTCATGGCCTTGTAGTTTTGCACTGCGGCCATGAAGTCGCCCTGGGCCAAGGACTTGTAGACGGCTCGGTGACCCTCTGCTGTCAGCTGCGCTGCGGCTGCCTGGGCCGATTCCGGGGTGATTGCGGCAGAAACCTCGGCCGAGTTCTTGATGCGCAGCTTCTTCAGCCCGATCCACGCAAGTCCGAGAATGAGCAGCGGAACGACGACCCAAAGCAGAATTTCCATGACTCTAGCCTACGGCCCCGCGGGACACAGTGCGGAACTAGGCGGCTGCCGGATTGTGTCGGCCCGGGCCCCGGTGCCCGGTGTCGGCGAGACTTTCCACCCCCGCACGTTTACATCCGAGGGACCGAAAATTCCCCATCCGTCCTCGGCCATGCACAGGGGTCGTGAAGCCGCCGAAAATCGGCTGCATCACGACCCGCATTGCGCTCCAGCCAGCGCCTGGCTCCCTAGTCCACCTCGGCACCGAGGATCAGACCACCAACGGGACCTCGTAGATCTCATCGGCCAGATGGCCTGCCCGCTCGTGGACCCGCTGGACCGCTTCTTTCGAGGGACCTTCGGACAGGCAGAAAATCTTCCCGCTTTCCGGATCAGCCCATGCCTTCTTGAATTGCACGTTTTCCTCGTCCTGGATGGCGAGATCGGCCGCGTGCGCAGCCTTCAGATCCGCCGCAGACAAGCCCTGCATGTGATTGTGCACGTCCATGAATTCAGCCATAGCAACACTTCCTTGGATTGGGGCAAACGCTTTCATGACTCAGCGTTCGCCTCATTGTAGGAGCTCCATCGAGGCTTATACAGAGCTGGATGACGCGGATTCTTACGGGAACCACACACCAGCTGGACAAGGCCGGATTGGCGCCTTTCCGGAACCGATTCCGGGGCTTGCTAGCCCGCCGCTCCCAGCACGAAGGGAAGCACCCCGGGGGCACCTGCCTCGCGCAGAATCCTGGCCGCTTCGGTCAACGACCATCGGCTGTCTGCCAGGTCATCGAGCAGCAGGACCGGTCCGGGTGCTCCGGCAAGCTTCTCGGCCATTTCGCCGGGAACCACGAATTGGTCCCAGACAGCGGCGAGCCGGAAGGCGGAGTTTCCGCCCGAACCGCCGCGTGGTCCGTGATCCCGGTATTCGAGCTGTCCCAAATATGGAAGCCGCCCAATGGTCGAGATGCCCTGGGCAAACGATCCAACCAATTGCGGTCGGGTCCGCGACGGCATGGAAACCACTGCCACCGGCCGGGTGGACCATTTCCACTCGCTCAGGACCTTCACGCAGGCATCGAGCATGGCCTGTGAAATGGGTGCATCCGGTTCATCCGCATTTTCCAGCAACGCACGCAACCGGCCGCCCCAGCCCAAGTCGGTCAGGCGCGCCAGCGCGCGGCCGTCCTCGGCCTGGAACTCAGGCTTGATCTTGCCCTTGAGCTGCACACCAAGTTTTTCCATTCCGCCGGGGTACATCCGGCGGGCCTCAACCAATGCGCCTACCCTGCCCAGCGCGGTCTGTGCCGAGTCCTTGGCCGAGTCTTGGATGTCGTCCCTGAACCAGACGCCTGCGCAGTTGTCGCAACGGCCGCACGGTGCTGCGGCCGGGTCGTCAAGAGCCCGGGCGAGGAATTCCATGCGGCAGGTCTTCAGGTTCTCGTAGTCGAGCATGGCGTTTTGTTCGGCCACGCGTGCTGCTGCAACGCGGGTGTAGCGTTCGGCGTCGTAGAACCACTGGGCACCCGAGCGGATCCACCCGCCGGAGACTCGTTCCACGGCCCCGTCCACCGCCAGTACCTTGAGCAGCAGTTCCAGGGGGGTGCGCTTGATGTTGACGCGGGCCTCGAGCGCGGGAACCGAGAGGGGGCCCTGGGTGGCGCCGAGTTCCTGCAGGACGGCGTGCGCCTTTTGCTCGTCCGGCATCGAGCTCGTGGCAAAGTAGCGCCAGATTTCTCGGTCCTCCGGGCCCGGCAACAGCAGGACGTCGGCGTTGATGCTGCCACGTCCCGCACGGCCCACCTGCTGGTAGTAGGCCACCGGGGAACTGGGCGCCCCGACGTGGATGACGAAGCCAAGGTCCGGCTTGTCGAAGCCCATGCCCAGCGCGCTGGTGGCGACCAGCGCCTTGACCTCGTTGTTCTTAAGCGCGGTTTCGGCGCGGTGGCGCTCCTCGGTGTCGGTTCGTCCCGAATACGCCAGCACCTTGTGTCCGGCCTCGGCCAGCAGCCGGGTGATGTCCTCGGCCGCGGAGACCGTCAGCGTGTAGATGATGCCCGAGCCGTGGAAGTCGTTCAGGTGCGTGAGCAGCCAGGCGAATTGCGAGCGGGGCGATGCCAGCCGCAGCACCCCAAGGCGCAGGGATTCGCGGGCCAGCGACCCGCGAAGCGTGAAGACCTCGGCACCGCCCACGGCCAGTTGCTCCTGCACGTCGTGGACCACCCGCTCGTTGGCGGTGGCGGTGGTGGCAAGCACCGGGACGCTGCCGGGCAACGCGTGGATGAGGTCCTTGATGCGGCGGTAGTCGGGGCGGAAGTCATGGCCCCAGTCGGAGATGCAGTGGGCTTCGTCAATGACCAACAGCCCCATCCGCGCCACCAGCGCGGGCAGCTGGGTGTCGCGGAAGACCGGGTTGTTCAGCCGCTCCGGGGACACCAGCAGCACGTCCAGCTCGTCGTTGTCGAGCTTTTGGGCAATTGACTGCCAGTCAAGGGCGTTTGCGGAGTTGATCGCCTCGGCCCGCACCCCGGCACGGGACGCCGCGGCCACTTGGTCGCGCATCAGCGCAAGCAGCGGGGAGACTATCAGCGTCGGCCCGGCGCCGCGGGCCCGCAGCAGCAGCGATGCCACGAAGTACACGGCCGATTTTCCCCAGCCCGTTCGCTGCACCACCAGGGCGCGGCGTCCCCCGGCAACCAGGGCCTCGATGGCCTCGAACTGCCCGTCGTGGAAATCGGCGTCGTCCCTGCCCACCAAGGAACGCAGGATGGCGGTGGCAGCGGAGCGCAAGTCCGAATCGATGCTGGGTGTGTAGGCGTCCATGGCCCCCAGTATTCCAGTGTCCGCCGACACTTGCCCGCACCGGAGGCAATCGCGCCCTATGGAACTACTCACCTTCGATGACTCAAATCCGCGCCGCACCACGCCAACCCGATAAGCTCATGGATGTGAGTGTGGAAATCGATCTTTCTGAGTCCTTCAAGGCCTACGACGTGCGCGGCATCGTCGGGGCCACTATTACGGCCGAGGCGGTCGAGGCCATTGGCGCCGCATTTGTCGACGTGCTGGGCCTGGCCGGACAGGACGTCCTGGTGGGCGGGGACATGCGCCCTTCCTCTCCAGAGTTCGCCGCCGCCTTCGCGCGCGGGGCAGCCTACCGCGGCGCCAACCCGAAGATGCTGGGGCTGATTTCCACCGACGAGCTCTACTTCGCCGCCGGGTCGCTGAATTGCGCCGGGGTGGTGTTCACCGCCAGCCACAACCCCGCCGCCTACAACGGCATCAAGATGGCCAAGGCCGGTGCCGTGCCGGTGTCCTCGGACACCGGGCTCTTCGACATCCGCGACCTGGCACAGAGCTACCTCGAGGAGGGCCTTCCGGTGTCCACCGAGGCCCCCGAGGGCACCGTCGGCGAGCTCGACGTGCTAGCCGGCTACGCCGACTACCTGCGCTCCTTGGTGGACCTGTCGGGCATCCGCCCGCTGAAGGTCGTGGTGGACGCCGCCAACGGCATGGGCGGGCTCACCACCCCCGCGGTGCTGGGCGACACCCTGCTGCCGGGTTTGCCGCTGGAAATCATCGAGATGTACTTCGAGCTCGACGGCACCTTCCCCAACCACCCGGCCAATCCGCTGGAACCCGAGAACCTGCGCGACCTGCAGGCCGCGGTGCTCGAACACGGCGCCGACATCGGCCTGGCCTTCGACGGCGACGCCGACCGCTGCTTCGTGATCGACGAAAAGGGCGAGCCTGTCTCCCCCTCTGCCATCACCGCGTTGGTGGCGGTGCGCGAGATCGCGCGCGCCCAGGCAGCGGGCGAGGAAACGCCGGTGGTCATCCACAACTTGATCACCTCCCGCGCCGTGCCCGAGGCAGTCACCGCGGCCGGCGGCCGCCCGGTGGTCACCCGCGTGGGCCACTCCTTCATCAAGGCCGTCATGGCCGCCGAAGGTGCGGTCTTCGGCGGGGAGCACTCCGCCCACTACTACTTCCGCGACTTCTACAACGCTGACACCGGCATGCTCGCCGCGATGCATGTGCTCGCGGCACTGGGCCACCAGGACACCGCACTGAGCGACTTCGCCGCCGAGTACGAGCCCTATGTTTCCTCCGGGGAGATCAACTCCGAGGTCGAGGACAAGGCAGGCGCCGTGGCCCGCGTGCTCGCCGAATTTGCCAACGGGTACGAACACAACGCCGATCGCATTGGCCTGGTCTGTCCGCCCTGCCATCCGGATCTGGCGGATCGAGAGACCGTTGTGGGTACCATGGACGGGACGACCGTGACGGCAGCCGATGGCTCGTTCTGGTTCAACCTCCGTCCCTCCAACACCGAACCCTTCCTCCGCTACAACGGGGAAGCCATTGACCGAAAGACCATGGAACTCGTCCGTGACGGAGTTCTGGATATCGTCAGGAGCAACGCATGAGCACCCCCGAAAACAAGATCACTGAACTCGACGAAGCCGCCCAGGCGGAACTGAACAAGGTCCTGGGCACCGCCCTGGGTGTCGCACGCGAGCAGCTGGAGGAACAGGGCGTGTTCCTTCCCTTCGCCATCGCCGTTGAGCCCGCCACCGAAGAAAACGCCGAGCCCGAACTGCGCCTGCTGGCCGTCCAGCCCACCGAGGACCTGGACGATCCCGAAGCCGACATAGACGCCGAGGTGATGATGAAGGACCTGGTCCAACTATTGGCCGACCAGCGTGATTCCTTCAATGCCGTCGCCTTCGTTTCGGATGTCACCTTGCTCGATGACGGCATGGACGCGGTCCATGTACTGGCCGAACACCGCGCCGGAGCTTCGATTGCCATCGTGCAGCCGTACACCGCGCCGGATCCGGAAACCGGCATCTGGGAATTCTCCGAGCCCAGCGCCGAGGGCGGCCAGATCCAGGTCTGGGCCTAGCCCCTTCCATTGCTTTCCTGCCTTTGGCCCGGAACCCGGCAATCCGGGCTCCGGGCCAAAGGTCTTTGTACAGGTATTCAGGGAAACCAGATGTCGCACACCGGCTGCCCCTGTGCACCTCGGCACAGCCCGCGGCACGGAGGGCCAACACCTGCGACAATGGAACACGTGAAACTCAGCGCCTTTGCGGACGTGTGCCTGCGCACCTTGATGTTTCTCGGCTCCCGTCGCGACCAACAGGTCACCACCAAGGAAATCGCCGAGCAAATCGGGGTGCCATACAACCACGTGGCGAAGGCCATTGTGGAACTGCGCAACCGCGGCGCCCTGGACGTGGCGCGAGGACGCTATGGCGGTTCGCAAATCACCGACCAGGGCCTGAGGCTGCGCGTGGGTACCCTGATGCGCGACCTTGACGGCCGCGAGGATGTCGTCGATTGCGTTTCCGAAGCCGGCACCCCCTGCCCGCTGCTCGCTGGATGCAAGCTCCGCGGTGCCCTTCGACGGGCCCGGGAGGCGTTCTATGCCGAGCTCGACCTTTTGTGCGTAAGGGATCTCACCTCGCCTTCCGCCAGCGTACTGCTCCCCTTCCCGGCGCTCCCCTAACCGCCTGCCGCCTCATATTTTGGGGCGGGGTGCTCCCGTCCAGGCTGTCCGCGAACCGCTCCCGGGCCCACAAACCGACAGGCCGATTTGCATCCGACTTCTACTCCGTGTAGAACTGAATTATCAATCTTGCATATTAGATGCAAGATAACGATCACCCTCCGTCAGGAGCCACAAGATGCTTTCCGAGAAGTCCCGCCCGGTCATCGAAGCCACGCTACCCATCATTGGCGAACGTATTTCCCACATCACTCCCAAGTTCTACGAGCGCTTGTTCGAAGCCCACCCGGAGCTCCTGGACGGACTCTTCTCCCGTGCAAACCAGAAGAATGGTATGCAGCAACAGGCGCTAGCCGGATCAATCGCCGCATTCGCCACGCATCTGGTCAACAACCCGGGCACCCTGCCGGAGGCCGTTCTGTCCCGAATCGCCCACAAGCACACCTCGCTGGGCATCGTCGAGGAACAGTACCCGATCGTGTACGAGCACCTGTTCGCCGCGATCGTCGAGGACTTGGGCGACGCGGTGACCCCCGAGGTCGCAGAGGCATGGACCGAGGTCTACTGGCTCATGGCCGACGCGCTGATCAAGATCGAACAGGGCCTCTACGCCAAGCAGGCCAACGACAAGATTTGGACCCACTGGAAGCTTGTGTCCAAGGAAGCCGCCGGCACAGGATCCATCACCTTCCGCTTCATCCCGGTAGACGACACCCCGGTCACCGTCGCCAAGGCCGGCCAGTTCGTCTCGGTCCGCGTCCCACTGCTGGACGGATTGCGCCAGTGCCGCCAGTACACGCTCAGCGACTCCGTCACCTCCACCACCGAGCGCGTGATCACGACCAAGTTCGACGGCGGCGGCGAGGTCTCCCCATTCATGCACCAGCACCTGAGCGTCGGGGACGTCATCGAGCTCTCCAACCCCTACGGCGACCTGGTCATCGACACCACCGGCGCTCCGATCATCCTGGCCACAGCGGGCATCGGCTGCACCCCGAGCGCTTCCGCACTGGCCACCCTGGCCGCGGCAGGCTCTGACCGCCAGGTCATGGTGCTGCACGCGGAGGCCACCGAGGATGCCTGGGCGCTGAAGGAGCAGATGCTCGAATCCGTCGAGTCCCTGCCCAACGCCGAACTGAAGCTGTGGCTCGAGGACATCAGCGCCAAGGCCGAGGACACCGAAGCCACCGAGGGCTACATGTCCCTGGCCAATCTGCAGCTGCCGACCGATGCCCGCCTGTACCTGTGCGGCCCGCTGCCGTTCATGCGCGCGGTCCGCTCGCAGGCCATCGACGCGGGAATCCCCGCCACGAACATCCACTACGAGGTCTTCGGCCCCGATCTGTGGCTCGCCGCCTAACGACTGGGAAGCCACGGGTCCCGCGGCGATAGGCATATCAGCGGAACCCGCTTGGGGGGGCGAAGGCCGCCACCGATAACTCGGTGGCGGCCTTCGCGATTGTGCAAGAACTGACCAATTCGATTAGACGACGGCAACCGCTTCCCGTGGTGAACGGGCTACGGACCTTCCAAAGGCTTACTCATTCGCACTTTTGTTGTTTGCGATTTCGCGTTCGTTCTTGTCAGTCGCAATGATGAACATCGCCATCGTCGCCGCCGATGTCTTTTTCGTGTATCCGGTGATCATTAGCAGCAGACCGAATGTGATCCCAATAAACGGAACGCCGTTCCCGGAAGTAAGAAGAGTGAGAGCTCCAACCACAAGGCAAAGTGTCGAAATGATGATGCCAGTAATTTCGAGCCCATCGCCAGCTTTACTGATGGTTTCGTGTGTTGGTACTACAGGTTTCTTGGTCATCAGCAGTGGCCTTTCGCAGGGATTCGATTCTCATAGCCAGCAGCCGTCGGGTCAGACCCCTGTTCGAATCTCTTCGAACCGATTATCGACAGTATCCCGAGCCTATCGACGACTTCGCAAAAGTGAGACTCGGTGTCGAAATTCGCCTAGTCAGTAGTGCAAATTCAAGGTCGACGGACAGGAATTTTAAAGCTAGAGATCCAAAATCCCCGGGCGAGATCTCAATAGGCACGTTCAGGCCCGTTCCGGCCATGGCGAAGGCCGCCACCGATCGCTCGGTGTCGGCCTTCGATTTTCGGGCTCCTGCAGCCATCCGGGAGCAGCGCGTGATCCTACTGTCCGGGCTCCTGCAAGCGAGGGTGGGCGGTGTGCTTTTCGATCCAGGCCCGCACGGTGGCGTTGAAGAGGATGGGATCCTCGATGTTCCACTGGTGGTGCATGCCAACGGCGGTGCGGAACTCGGCCTGCGGGAGGGCGCGGGCCAAGGCCGGGAAGGACTTGGCCACCAGCTTCGGTTCCTTGCTTCCGGCAATCACCAGTACCGGTCCCTTGTAGTTCCCGAGCTTGTCCGGGACGCCGCCGGGATCCACCTCGTCCATGATGGCGCGCATGTTGTCGGCACGCAGGTGCGTGCCGTGTTCGGTGAAGAGTTCCTTCTCGTCGGCGACCATGCCGTAGGCGCCGGCCTGGAAGCGCCAGTACCATTCGCTGCCAAAGAGGCGCAGTTGCATCCGGCTCATGGTCCGCATGGAAGCCGAGACTCCTGCGGCCGGGACGCCGGAAATCAGCAACGATTCGACGAGTTCCGGGTGCCTGGCCAACACGCGCAGTGCCACGACACCGCCCAGGGACAGGCCCACGAGGTGGGCACCGCCGTTGGAGACCTCGTCGGCAATGACGGCTGCCACGTCGTCGGCGGCGCTGTCGAGCCCCGCCCAGTCCTCCTGGGCCCGGGCGCCGAAGCCGGGAAGGTGCGGGGTGAGGACCTCGTAGTCCCCAAAGGCCCGCACCTGGGGGTCCCAGGTCCAGTTCGCGACGTTGCCGCCGTGCAGGAAGACGATGGTCTGCGCGGCCTTGCCGTCCCTGCGCGGGCGTGTGGGCGCATGGAACTCCGGGTACGCGCCGGGATCACGCGGTGCCGGTGAGGAAGCCTGCCTTGATTCGGTGCCCGGTGCCGCCGCTGCCCCGGGCTCGGTACGCGTGTGCGGGACCGTCGGCCTGGATTGCCTCGGGGCCTTGGCGGGGCGCACCGGCTTTTGGGTGTCGGAGGCCTTGTCCCGGACAGCGGTCCGGGGCTCTTCACCCGAGGGCTTCGCGGGTTCCTGCACGGCGGCGGCTTCGGCCGGGGGCTTCGGCGCCTCGGCAGTGACTGGCACGGCCTTCTCCGCCTCGGGCTTCACGGCGTCCTTGGCGGCAGTCTTGGCCCTTGGCTGCGGTTCGGGACGCGGCTTGTGTTCCTTCGGTTCGCGTTTCGAGGACGTCGCTTTGGCCGCACGATCTTCCTTCGGGGCCTTGGCCGACTTGCCGGCAGCGGTGGGCTCGTCCGCGAGGGAACGGTCCACGAATTCCTCGTCGGTTCCGGCATCGCCGTCGGAGGGATGCTCGTGGCGGCTCATGGCAGGTACTCCGTCACGGCGTCCAGCCATTCGAGTTCGGCCGATGCGTGGCGGATTCCGTTGTCCAGGGTTGCCGCCATCAGGAAGCTGCGGCGGTCGGCTGCTGCTCTCATGTCAATGTCCTCACGCTGGGAGAGGTAGTCGTCCAATACCTCTTGCGTCGCCTCGCGTCGGGACTGGATCAGCCCCAACACCGAGTCGCGATCGAGTTCCGCGGCAAAGAACACCCGAGCCAGGAACGGCTCGCGAGGCGTGTGGGCGGTGACCTCGCCGCCCAGCCATTCCACGAGCTCCCGGCGACCCTGATCGGTGATGTGGTGTTCCTGGCGGTCAGGGTAGTTTCGCTGGGCAATGGTGGTCACGGTCGCGTGGCCGTCCTTCACCAGTTGGGCCAGGGTGCGGTAGATCTGTGCCTTGTCGGCGTTCCAGAAATGATTGATGGACGAGTCAAAGTGCTTCTTCAGTTCGTACCCGGTCATGGGCGCCAAACTCAAGAGCCCGAGGATCAAACGCGCAAGAATCATGCTTTCATCCTGACACATCCCCTAGGGGATTGTTCCAGCAGCCACGCACTTAATAACGGATCCCATCGGCCAAAGACGTGCCCCACCACCGACGATGACGAGAAAGGCAGGCCTTGTCGCCTGGTAGCGGAAGGGCCCCGCCCTCATCGTTCCCGCCTTCCCGTAACCGGGGAGGCGGGCGATGAAAACGGGGCCCTGGAGAACTGCTGTCTGCGCGGGGAAGCCTAGGCCCCCATGCGCTCCTTCAGTCCATCGAGTTCGCTGCGCAGCGACGCCGGAAGCGCCTCGCCGAACTTTGCGTACCATTCCTCGATGCTGGCCAGCTCGGTGGCCCATTCGCCCTTGTCCACTGCCACTGCGGCGTCGACGTCTGCTGGGGTCATGTCCAGCCCGGTCAGGTCGACCGAGTCGCCGGTCGGCACGAATCCGATGGGGGTCTCGACGGCGTCGGCCTTGCCCTCGATGCGATCGATGGCCCACTTCAGCACGCGGGAGTTGTCCCCGAACCCGGGCCACGCGAAGCCGCCCTCGGCGTTGCGACGGAACCAGTTGACCAGGAAGATCTTGGGCAGGCGCTCCGGGTTGGCCTTGGATTCGATGGAGTCCCAGTGATTCAGGTAGTCACCGGCGTTGTAGCCGATGAAGGGAAGCATGGCCATCGGGTCGCGGCGAACCACGCCCACGGCGCCGGCGGCTGCAGCCGTGGTTTCCGAGGACAGGGTCGAGCCCATGAAGATGCCGTTGGTCCAGCTACGTGCCTGGGTCACCAAGGGAATGGTGGTCTTGCGACGTCCGCCGAAGAGAATCGCGTGGATCTCCACGCCGTCCGGGCTGTAGTACTCCTGGGCCAGCATGTCGACCTGGGAGATCGGAGTGCAGAAACGGGAATTCGGGTGTGCTGCGACGCGGCCGGAATCCGGGGTCCAGTCGTTGCCCAACCAGTCGGTCAGGTGCGCCGGGGCCTCGTCGGTCATGCCTTCCCACCACACGCCGCCTTCATCGGTGAGCGCGACGTTGGTGAAGATCGAGTTGCCCTTGGTGATGGCGCGCATGGCGTTGGGGTTGGTGGACCAACCGGTGCCCGGAGCGACGCCGAACAGGCCGTATTCCGGGTTGACGCCGCGAAGCTCGCCTTCCTTGCCGATGCGCATCCAGTTGATGTCATCGCCCAGGGTCTCGGCCTTCCAGCCGTCAATGGTCGGATCCAACAGGGCCAGGTTGGTCTTGCCACAGGCGGAGGGGAAGGCGGCAGCGACGTTGTAGCTCTTGCCTTCCGGGTTGGTGAGCTTGAGGATGAGCATGTGCTCGGCCAGCCAGCCCTCGTCGCGGGCCATCACCGAGGCGATGCGCAGTGCGTAACACTTCTTGCCCAGCAGGGCGTTTCCGCCGTAGCCCGAGCCGTAGGACCAGATGGAGCGCTCTTCGGGGAAGTGCACGATCCACTTGTCCTCGTTGCACGGCCATGCCACGTCGTCTTGGCCGGGAGCCAACGGGGCGCCGACAGAGTGCAGCGCGGGGACGAAGAACGCATCCGTTGCTTCCATCTTGCGCAGGACGTCGTTGCCGATGCGGGCCATGATGCGCATGGATGCGACAACGTAGGCGGAGTCGGTGAGCTCAACGCCGTACTGCGGCTGCTCTGCGTCCAGCGGTCCCATGACGAATGGGATGACGTACATGGTTCGACCGCGCATGGCGCCATCGAACAGGCCCTTGAGCATCGACTTCATCTTGACCGGGCTTTCCCAGTTATTGGTGAAGCCGGCGTCCTTCTCGTTTTCCGAGCAGATGAACGTACGTTCCTCGACCCGGGCCACGTCCTTGGGATCCGAGAATGCAGCGAAGGAGTTGGGGAACGAAGGATCGGTGAGCTTCTGCAGCGTGCCACCGGCAACCAGTTCAGCGGTCAGGCGATCGTTCTCCTCCTGCGTGCCATCCACCCAATAGACATGGTCAGGCTTCGTCAGTTCCGCGATTTCCTGCACCCAAGCGGCAAGCTTTGAATGCGTTGTCGGTGCTGCGTCGATGACCTTCTGGTCCGAGCTCTCGCTCATGTCCATTCCCTCCATTGGGCTGAATTTGCAATATGTCGATGCTATGGGGCCGATCTTCGGAGCCCCTGTGACCCATATCGCCAAAAAACCCGGAAAATGATTTAGTTAAGCCGAAAACCCCGGCATTTCGGGCTTTGCCCATTTGCCCCTAAACGCCAGAAGTGACGAAGGTCACGTAGACCGGTACACTTCATGAAATGCCTCCCCGAAACCTTTCACCTCGAAGGCCCCTGGATTTTGCGAGGGCGACATTCCTCTGTATAGTTATTCGAGGTCGAACCGCGAGGTTGGTACCAAATACAGAATATGCGCCCATAGCTCAGCTGGATAGAGCGTCTGTCTACGGAACAGAAGGTCAGGGGTTCGAATCCCTTTGGGCGCACCAACGAGAAAAGCCACGAGAAATCGTGGCTTTTCTGCTTTAATCACCGGCCAGGCCGCTGGCCTTGAGTTCGCGCAGTCACCGAACCTGTCGCCGATGAAGCCTGCCTCGGTACAGGATGGGATTGCGGCTCGGCGGTGTTCTCCACGGACGTGACCACCACTTCTCGCTTTTCTTGCGCCGCCCCTTTCGTCACCTCTTTTGCGCATGAAAGGCTCATCGGCCAGGTAGCCATCAACACCACTATTGTCGAATCCGGCCCGCCGCCTTGCCCCAAGGAAACGGCTTCCACTCGAAGCCGGCTTCCCCAGGTTCAGGAGTCCATGCCCCGGACCGCCACGGGAAGCGTGAGTTCGCGCACGAATATCCTGTTTGAATCGACCAGCACGCCAAAGGTATGTATAGTTGTTCGAGGTCAAGCCGCGAGGCAGGATCAAAACCGAATATGCGCCCATAGCTCAGCTGGATAGAGCGTCTGTCTACGGAACAGAAGGTCAGGGGTTCGAATCCCTTTGGGCGCACTCACATGAAGAGGGCCGCAATCGAAAGATTGCGGCTCTCTTCATTTCCGGTTCGACTGCCGCTTTCCGGTCATCAAGTATCCAGTGCCAGGAAAGCCACGGCATCATCGACGGCAGCCAGCACGACCGGTTCGCTCAGCGAGCGGAAATGCCCTGCAACTTGAAGCTTCACGTTCCTCGCACCGACAAGGGCGCTACCAACGGGAATGTGCGGATCAAATTCCGGATAAATGGAAACAATCCGGTCATTGACCTCTTCCTGCGCTTGGAGCGAGACAAGGACTGCGTTCGTTGGCGAAAAGTGGCGTAGCGTGCGCGAGAACAGGTATTTGGCATAGATGGAGCCGGCAAATGGCGTTCCAATGGCCACCAGACCCAGGATCTGAATCTCCGAGCCAGGCGCCGGCTTCATCTCGGTCTTCTGCGATAGCAGCACGTCGAGCATTGCGTGCTTGCCCGTCAAGCCGCCCTTGCTGTGGGCCAGCAAAAGGCACTCGTTGATCCCATGTTCCCGGTGAAGATCTGCGAGGCGCCGCCGCACGATCTGCGCGGACTCGGGCACCGGACGCTTGTTGATTCCCAATTCCGGGACCGTGAACACGCGGTACCCTGCCTCGTTGAGCCGCGAGGCTGCCGGCTCAAGAAAAAGCCAGGATTCGTACACTCCGGGGAGCAACACAATGGCAGGAAGGGACGCGTCGCCGTTTCGGTACGAAGCGGGACTTTCGCGGCGGACCGACGACAGGAGTTGCCGCCAACCGGCATATGCGTAATCCAATAGCCACCACCGTGCGCGCGACCAGCGGTTCATGGCGTCCCTTCCATGTCTTACTTTCTCGGCTTCCCGTGAGGTCGGCGATCGGCGGGATGCCGCGGCACCCCTGGTTCCGCCACACACAATACCGAAGCCCGGCCATCGGCCCGCACGGCTCCCGCCGGGAGTCGGCCTGGTCGCCGCTCTCCTAGCTCGGTATTTGCGCGACGATGCAGGTGGGGCTGTCCAGTGCCAGCGAGTTCAGGTGCTTGAGTGGCAAGCCGTCTTCTGGATCCAATCCGAGGACTTCTATGGTGTTCGAGAGTTGGTTGGCCACCAATAGCGAGTTCCCTACCTGCAGATGATGTCTCGGCCACTCGCCCGCACAAGGCACGGTTCCCAGGACGACGGGCCGTCCGCCTTTCAGCTCCAGCACGGAAATGGCCCGGGCTCCACGCACCCCTACGTAGAGCTTGTTGGTGTGCCGGTCCAGGGATATCTCAGCGGGAAAGTGCTCGCCGGCGAGGATGCCGTCGCCCAGGGATTCGCGCGACACTTCCTGCCATTCACCCGCAGCGTTGACGGCCAGCGCAATGACCTGGGCACTGTGTTCAGTGACCACATAGATGAGCCCCGATGGATGCTCCACCAGGTGGCGCGGGCCGTCCCCCTTGCGCAAGGCGACTTGCCGGTGCAGCCGCAACTCCCCTCCCACCAGGTCCCACATTCGCAGTGAATCGTGGCCCAGGTCGGTGGTGACGATCTTGCCGGAGCGCAGCACCGTGCTTTGGTGAGAACGGGAGGCTCTCGGGTGGTGACCAGGGCTGGCAAAGGGGTCGGTCGACGCCGGCGCAATGGTGGGCTTGGCCAGCGAGCCGTCCGTTTTGATCGGGTACGCCAGCACCCGTCCGTCTCCGTAGCAGCTGGCAATCAACACGGTTCCGGCGCCGGCGACGGCCAAATGGCATACCATCGGACCGGCGGCCACGGGCTTGCCCAGGGGCTCAAGCTTGTCCTTGTCCAGGATTCGGTACGCGGCGACCTCCCCGCGGTGTTCCAGGGCCGCATACAGCACCGGAAGCTTTGGGTGGGTTGCCAGCCACGAAGGTGAATCAGCGGGGTGGGCGAGGCCGAGATCTGTGAGAAATCCGCGGCTGATCTCGATGGCCCGGATGCCCAGGCTCGTCCCGCCGCCGTCCGGGGAATAGCCGCCAACCCAAAATCTCTTGCCCATATCCCCATCTTCTCCCGCGTCCCTGTCCCTGCGGAGTCCGGTGGCCAAAAGATGCTTGATTGTGTCATTGGCCCACCCGAGGAACGGGATTCGTGGCGAACCAGACACCTACACTATTTGAACTGACCGGTCAGTTCGGTTTATGCTCTAATCGTGCTTATCGCCGATAGGCTGGCCATTGCCGGCCGCCACCTGCCCCTGCTGTATCCAACGAGCCTCACCGTTGCGCGCGGCGAACTCCTGCTGGTCCAGGCGGCACCCCAGCCGACCCGCACCGCTCTTGCACTGGGCCTCAGTGCCCGCATGCGCCCCACCGAGGGAACGGTGAGCTGGTCGGGAAACACCTCCTTGCGGTCGGTGCGGCGCATCAGCGCCCTGGTCGACTCTCCGGAAGTCAACGAGCCCGAGGCGCACCTCAAGGTCCGCGACCTCGTGGCCGAGGACCTGGCACTGCAGCCCGGGCCGATCTGGCGGCGCAGCGGCATCGACGCCTGGATGACGAAGCACCACATGGACGAGCTGGCCAATGAATGGCTCGACGCCATCGACCCGCTCGCACGTCTCGCGCTGCTCACCCACCTCGCGCTCGAGGACCGCGGCGTCGAGGTGCTGGTCTTTGATTCCCCCGACCGCCACGGCATTCCCGAGGATGACTGGTTCCGCTACCTGGTGTCGGTGGCCACCGGACGCCGCGCCCCGGCCGTGGTGGCCGTCGTCCAGCGCATCCCGGCGAATTGGGGCGGGTCGACGGCTTGGGCTGGCCGGGTGCAGGACAAGCTGGCGGTTGCTCCGGCACCCGCGGCGGACCCCGATACGGAAGACCAGGAGAACGCCGCACCCCGGGAGAACCCCGAGGAACCGGTAGCCGAAGCTTCCCCCGCGACTGCCGAAAGCCTCGCCGATGACACCGATGCCGCGGCAACCACCACGCATTTGACCGCACCGAAGGAAGAATCATGACCACGTTGCGCCTTGCCCTTTCCGAACTCAAGCGCATGACCTCCGGACGCCTGCCGCGGATCGCCATCATCGCGATGTGTCTGGTCCCGTTGCTCTATGGCGCCCTGTACCTCTACGCGAACTGGGACCCCTACGCACACCTGCACAACGTCAAGGCGGCCATCGTCAACCTCGATGCCGGTTCCGCGCAGGACGGCAAGGAGCTGAAGGTCGGCGACGACGTCACCGCCGAACTGCTTGAGGACGGGACCTTTGGCTGGAGCGTGGTCGGTTCCGAGGCCGAGGCCGAAGCGGGCGTCGCGGCCGGCGACTACGCCTTCGCCATGACCATCCCCCAGGACTTCTCCGCCAACCTCGCCTCCCCCGGCGATTTCGAGAAGGCCCAGCAGGGCATCCTGAAGATCACCACCAACGACGCCAACAACTACATGGTCGGCACCTTCGCCGACAAGCTCGCCGGGCAGGTCCACAACACCGTGGCCCAGGAGGTCGGCACCCAGACCGCCGACGCCCTGCTGACCGGCTTCTCGGACATCCACACCTCCATGGCCAAGGCCGCCGACGGTGCCGGGGAACTGCACACCGGCACGGTGAAGCTCTCCGACGGAGTCACCACCCTGGCCGATGGCACGAAAACACTGGGCAACGGGGCGACCAAGCTCGACTCCGGTGCAGGAGATCTGGCTGATGGAGCCGATGCCCTGCACGATGGCACCGGTTCGCTGGTGGCAGGGCAAAGGAAGCTGGACAACGGCGCGGACAAGCTTGCCGACGGTGCCGGAACCCTGGCCGCGGGCACCAAGGACCTCGACGACGGACTGGGGGAACTGAAGTCCAAGACCTCCTCGCTTCCTGCCAAGACGGCGCAGCTCGATGACGGGGCGCAAAAGGCCGCCGACGCCTCGAAGAAGCTTTCCTCCGGCGCCGCCCAGGTCGCTGCCGGCAACAAAGCCCTGAATGACAAGGTCACGGAGGCGGCCGAGACCCTCACGGCCTTGGAGAAGGATGCCGAGAGCCGCATTGATTCGGCCACCGACACGCTGGATACCCGGCTGGACACCCTGGTCGAGGCCGGGGTCTTGACCCCCGAGCAGGCAAAGACCCTGCGCAAGGACGTCACCGACGCGGCGGCCTCCAGCGGCGTGGCCGACCAGGTCGCCGACACCAAGAAGCAGCTGACCACCGCCCGGTCGCAGATCTCCGCGCTCGCCGACGGGTCGGCCCATGTCGCCGCCGGCGCGAAGGAACTCTCCGGCGGGCTGTCCACGCTCGCTGACGGAACCCATCAGCTGGCCGGGGCCATGCCTGCCCTGAAGACGGGCATTGCCGATGCCGCTGCCGGCGCGTCCAAGCTCAACGGCGGCGCCCAGACCCTCGCCGACGGGTCGGGCACCCTGGCCGAGGGACAACACGATGCACTGGCCGGGGCGAAGAAGCTCGACTCCGGCGCAGGTGCGCTGGCAGAGGGAGCCGACACCCTGCACGAGGGAACCGGCGCGCTGGCCTCGGGCGTAAAGAAACTGGGCACCGGCGTGGGCGAGCTGGGCGACGGCGCTTCCGAACTGCGCGACGGCTCCGGGGAACTGTCCACCAAGCTGGCCGACGGAACCTCCGAGGTGCCCAACCCGGATGCCTCGGCACGGGAACAGGTCTCCTCGGTCATCGGGGACCCGGTGGACATCAAGCGCACCGACCAGGCCAAGGCCGGAGTTTACGGCGAGGGCTTGGCCCCGTTCTTCATGACCTTGGCCATCTGGATCGGCGCGTTCATCTTGGTGCAGATCATGCGCCCGATCACCAAGCGCGCGCTGGCCTCCAACGCCGCGAACTGGAAGATCGCGATCGGCGGCTGGCTGCCCTTCCTGGGCATCTCGATGCTCCAGGGCACCATCCTCTACGCCGTGGTCCTCTACGGGTTGGGGCTGGACACCGCCCACCCGTGGATGACCTGGGGGTTGTTCCTGCTGGCTTCCATGGCCTTCACCGCCATCATCCAGGGCATCTGCGCGCTGGCCGGCACCCCGGGCAAGATGGTGGTGCTGGTGCTCATGGTGCTGCAGCTGGTCTCCTCCGGGGGCACCTTCCCCTGGGAAACCACCCCCGAGGCACTGCACGTGGCACACCGCTGGCTGCCCATGGGACACGTGGTCACGGGCCTGCGGCACCTGATGTACGGGGCCGACCTCTCGGTGCTCGGACCCATCGTGGCGGGGCTGGCCGGCTACACCGTGCTGGGTCTGGTGGCCAGCACCGTGGCGGTACGATTGCACAAGACCTGGACCCTGAAAACCCTGCACCCGGAGCTAAGCGCATGACCCAGAACACCACGCCCCGGCCCCGGGTGCGCGCGACCGACTCCAAGCACCGGCTTTTCACCGCGTCCATGGAATTGATCGGCACCCGCGGTCACCAGCAGGTGAGCGTGGATGAGATCGCCAAGGCCGCGGGAGTCTCCAAGGGCACCGTCTACTACAACTTCGGATCCAAGAACGAACTCATTGGCGAGCTGCTGAACTACGGCATTGCCATCCTTTTCGAACGCCTCGATTCCGGCACCACGCATCAGGACCCGGAAGAAGGGTTGCGGCTGATGGTGGCCGAGGCCCTGGAATTCATTGCCGAATACCCGGCCTTCTCGCAGCTCTGGATTTCCGAGCAATGGCAGTCCGACAGCCAATGGGCAGGGGCGCTGGCGCAGATGCGCAACGACGTCATCGGGATGGTCCGCACGGCCCTGTCCCGTCTGGCCGACGCGGCCCCGGCCGGGCATCCGGTGCCCGACCTTGACGCGCTGGCCACCGCGTTGTTCGGGGCCACGCTCATCCTGGGCCGGGACCGCCAGGTCTTCCACCCGGAGCGGAGCGTCGAGGAATGCGTCCGGGCAGCGATGGCCTTCACCGCTCCCCTGCGCTGATTCCCCGGCCGGTCCTCGATCAGTCCGCCGGGCCGTCCAGGTCCCATTGGCGGTATCCCGCGCACCACTCGGAGTCGGAGCACAAGATCACCACGCCACGGTACCCGTCGAGCATTTGTTCGAGCTGCCCGCGGGCGGCTGCGTCCAGGTGGCCGTCGATCTCATTGAGCAACAGCAACGGCGGGGAGCCGAGCATGGCGCGGGCGACCATGAGTCCCGCGCGCTGCGTGGCATCAAGCGGGGCCCCGCCGCGGCGCAAGTGTGTGTCCTGGCCGTGCTCCAGCGATGCCGCGTCCAGTCCCAGACGCGCAGCCAGCGCCAGCGCCTTGGCCGGATCGGCGTCGGGTCGGCGGTAGCGCAGGGCGCGCAGCAAGGTGCCGCGTTCTGGCACCATCGAGGCGAAGGCGGCACCAATGAGCCGGCGGCGCTTCTTTTCATTCACCGACCCGGGAATCACGCCGGCCACCACGTAGCACTGCCCGCGATGGGCAACTTCGTCACTGAGGTCACCGAGGATCGGGCCGGCCTGCGTGCGCGCGGTGGCCAGCACGCTGAAGAGCTCCCCGCGCAACTTCGCGTCGGCTCCGGTAATCCGGATCCGTTCGCCGGGCTCGGCCCGCAGCTCCGGGACCGGCCTGCCGTCGATGTCCACGCCGCGCAGCCAGACCCCCTCGACCCGGGAGGCCTGGATCTGCGCCGCGGCCCGCTGTGCCTTTTGGCGCAGCACCGGGTCCGCGGACAGTGCGCTTTCCTCCCGCAACAGCGGGGCAATGATCCGGGACGCCGCCCGATAGTTCTGCCGGTATTCCACGATGCGTCCCCACTCGCCCACCGGGGCTGCGCACAGCCCCAGCAGCGTCAGTGCGGTGGCGATGTGTCCGGCGTCCAGGGCGGCGTTGCGCGAAACCAGCACCACCACGGCGGTGGCCAGCAGGGGCATGCCCAGCGAACAGGCGCGCAGCACCGCCGCCAGCCTGGCCCGCGACACCGCGGCGTCCACGACCTTGTTGCCGCTGGATTCCACCCGGGAAAGCTCGCGTGCCACTCCGCCGGCCGCCACCACGGCGGAGGAGGCTGCGACGGTGTCGGCAATGCGCGCGGCCAGGTTCCCGCGGTGACGCCGCAGGATCCGCGCCCGCTCGTAGGCGGGCTTCGCCAACAACAGCAGCGCACCTGCCAGCACCAGCACCGGCAGCCCGAGTGCCAGTGCCAGCACCGGATGAAGCATCCAGAGCCCGGCCATGGAAATGAGCACCAGCGGGATGCCGGCCAGCAGCGGGGCGATGCCCTGGGCCACCCAGTTGCGCACCGAGGAGAGGTCGTTGCTGGCCCGGGCCACGGTGATGCCCACCGAGGGGATCTTGGCGGCCAGCAACGAGTGGGAGATCAGCGAGAGCCTCAGCTGGGCCACGTAGTGCTGCCCGAGCTTTTCGGCCAGCACCCGTTCCAGGTAGCGGCCGTAGCCCAGCACCAGAATCAGTGCCCCGATGCCCAGGGACATCGGCAGCACCGCGCCCCCGCCCACCAGTGCGCCGACCAGCAGGGCGATGGCGACCCCGAGCGCGCCGCAGCCGATGGCCAGGGCCAGCAGCGCGGCAAAAAGTCCGCGGCGTTTCCCGGTGACCAGCTTCGGCAGGCGCGGGGCCGGTTCGCGTTCGTTGGCGGCGGGCACGATGTCCAGCGGTTGCGTGGTTGGTCCGCGCTGCCCCTGCCTCAGGGTCTCGAGGCCGCTCACAGTGAGGCGGCGCGCACCGGGATCAGGGCGGTGGCGACCTCGGGGTTGCACAGGGCGTAGGTGTCGATGACCGGGACGTCGAGCCGGGAGGCGGCCTCGGCGGTGGCCAGCGGGGAGGCGGTGAGCAGGCCGGAGACCGCGGCGACCGGCACGCCGGCATCCTGCAGCACGTCCAGCCCGGCCCGGGCACCCAGGGCGTCCTGGGCGGAGAACACCACGGTGTCCACGTAGGCGGCGAAGAGCGGGTCGCGCAGCAACCGGGAGGTCTCGCCCTGGTACAGCCCGTCGGCGATCTCGATGACCACCACGTCGGCGCCGGAGGCGGCCTGCTCGTTGATCATCGCGGCCAGCAGGTCGCGGACCTGCTCGTAGGCGAGCTTGAAGGTGGTGGGGTAGCCGAAGTCGGTGAAGTCGCAGACCGGGAACGCGCCGGCGTCGATGAACAGGTTCGGGTCGTTGCCCGCCCCGGTGCCGGTGGCCTTGCCCGCGGCCACGTTGAGCCCGGCGTTGGACAGTCCGTTGACCAGGCAGCCCAAGGTGGTGGACTTGCCGGAGTTCATCGAGGTGCCCAGCACCGCGATGACCGGCGGGCGCACGGTGCCCACCGCGCGCAGCGCTGCCAGCGACGGGGTGCCGACCTGCAGCGGCGCGAAGTCGCGCAGGTTGACCACGCCGTTCTTGGTGGCCAGCAGGCCGAGGGGCTCGATGGCGGTGGCTGCATCGATCGAGGCGTGCATCTCGGTGACGTACCCTGCCAGGCCGCCGCCGGCCACCAGGTGGCAGGCTTCCAGCGAATCCGGCACGTGGGCCAGGAACTGGTCGGGTGCGTAGCGGTTGCCGTAGGCGACCATGATTTCCTGGCCGACGAACATCAGTTGTCGGCGGGAGACCGGGGACTCGAGGCGGGTGTGCTTGCCGATTTCGGCGACACGGGCGATGACCACGTCTCCGGGCTGCGGAGTGACTTCCGCCCCGGCGATGAGGTGGAAGTCCCCGGGGTGCTTGGAGAACTCGGTGGCCACGAAGCGGGTGGTGTAGGCGGCGCGGATCTTCAGCGCGCGCTGTGCATCGAGCTTCAAGTGGCGCAGTCGGCCTTCGGCCGCCGCAAGGGCTTCGTTGGCTTCGAAGGTTTCGGTTTCAAGGCTGGGGCTGATGCTCATCTGCTGGGTTCCTTTTCAAGGGGCTCGGTGGCTTGCGTTGCTCCTAGTCAAAGCGGCCCAAATGAGCAAAGGGTGAACGGTCGATGAGGGCGTTCTCATAATCGCCTCACGCGTTCTCATGTTCGCCGGTTCGGGACCCGTGAACCCGGGGTTCAGGGCCCCGGAAAACTCTCATCCGTTTCCTCACGTGTGTTCCGCCACGGTGTCGTTTTCCGGGCTCTCCCGCGGCGCGGGCGCCGCTTCGGGCCTTGCCGTGCCAAACCGCAACGTCCCGACGGCAACCCCCAGCACCAGCACCGCGGCCCCGGTGATTTCCAGCGCATTGGGATACTCGTGGAGCACCAGGGCGGCGCTGCCCATCCCGATGGCGGGGATCAGCAAGGTATAGGGCACGACCTTGGCGGTGGGGTACTTGCCCAGCAGCGTATTCCAGATGCTGTACCCGACCAGCGAGGCCACCACTGCGGTGAAGGCGATACCCCACCACGTCTCCGGGCCCAGGGTGGCAAGCGCCTCGCCCACGGCGGCGGGCCCGTCGAGCAGCAGCGAAAGGCCGAGCATCGGCAACGGGACCCAGAGCGCCGAGTGCACCACCAGCCCCAACCCGGAGGCGCCGGAGGCCGAACGCGAGATGACGTTTCCGACGCCCCAGGCGAAACCGGCGGCAATGCAGATCAGCAACGGCACCAGGACGCCGGCCAGTGCGGCGCCCTGGGGCAGCGAGGCAACCCGGCCAAAGCCCACCACCACCAGCCCGGCAATGCCCAGGATGGAGCCGAGGACCTGCTTTCGCGTGGGGTATTCCCGCAGGAAAAGGGCGCCGAGCCCGATGGTGAAGAACATCTGTGCCTGCAGCGCTACCGGCGCCAGCCCGGCCGGCAGTCCCAGGTGCATGGCGGTAAAGAGCAGCCCGAACTGCCCGGCGCTCATGGCCAGCCCGATGCCGGCGACGACTTTCCAGCCGACCTTGGGTCTGGGAACGAAGAACACCAGCGGGAAGGCGACGGCGGCGAAGCGCAGCGCCACAAACACCAGCGGAAGCGTGTCGCGCAGCCCCAGGTCGATGAACAGGAAGTTCAGTCCCCAGAGCAGGGCGACCAACAGGGCAAGGAGGGTATCGCGGGGTTTCACGGGTCAGCGCGGGACCACGAAGTTGGTCACCCGCATGTCGCGGCCGTCGATCTCCGCCCAGGGCTTCTCGGACTGCAGCACCGTCAGCCCCAGTGTCGGGTAGTCCATGGCCAGCTCGTAGACCGCTTCCTCGTCCGAGTCCACCGAGGCCAGGCGCATGGCCAGCTCCTGCAGCACCGGCTGGTGGCCGATGACCATGAGCGTGGTGACGGTTTCGGGGGTCTCGTTGATGATCGCGCACAGCCTGGTGCTCGAGGCGCCGTAGATCCGCGAGTCCAGGTAAGGCGTGGGTGCCTTCTCCCCCAGTTCGCTGATCACCCAGGCGCAGGTGGCGCGGGTCCGCTGGGCGTCGGAGAGCACGATGAAGTCCGGCACCACGTCATTCTCGCGCAGCCAGACCCCGGCGGCCGGCGCCTCCCGGTTCCCGCGGGCAGCCAGCGGCCGGTCGTGGTCGCTGACCCCCAGTGGGTAGTCGCTCTTGGCGTGGCGCAACAAGACGAGACGCTTCAGATGGTGTTCGCTCATGCATCCAAGCTTAGGGCGCACGGGGGCCGCAGGCCTCCCCCAGGATTTAAGCGACCGCGGGGGCGCAAGCACCCGTGGATGCCAGCGCCCCCGCAGGGAACAATAAATGAACTTAGATGGTGTACTCCGGGGCGGCCCAGACGACAACCTCGGGGTGCTCGTAGAAGCGGTAGCCCTGGCCGCGCACGGTGCGCACCGTGTTAGCCAGACGTCCCAGCTTGGAGCGCAGGCGACGGATGTGGACGTCGATGGTGCGCTCGTTGGGGACCTCTTCGGCGTTGCGCCACAGGTTGGTCAGCAGCTCGTCGCGTCCCACGGTGCGGGTGCCGTTCTCCACCAGGTAGTTCAGCAGTTCGAATTCCTTGAACGTGAGATTCAGGGTCTCGCCGTCCAGGTGGACCTCGCGGCGCGACAGGTCGATCAGCACGCCGGAGGGGCGCGGCGCCGCCGGGCGGGAATCCACGCGCGGGCGGCGGTTGACCGTGGGATCCCCCAGGGCCTGGCGCACAACGTCGATGTTCTCGCCCTGTGCGCTGGTCGGGGCCAGTGCGACGGCCGCGTGGGTCTGTGCTTCGGGAGAGAGCGTGGCCAGGAAGGCGCGGACCTGCGTGGCAAGCTTGCCCAGTGAGGTTCCCTGCGCCTGCGCCACCGATTCGTCCAAGCCGACGTAGAGCACAAACCCGCGGGCAGTGGTATCGGTGGATACCGGCTGTGGTCCAGGGGTGCCGCTGGGGGCTACAACCGGGGTTGGGGCTGTCATCGGGCGAGGCTCTTGCGCCGCGGGCACGGCATGGAGTTGGCGATAGCCGGCCGGGGCATAACCGCCGGGAGCAGTGCTGCGCTGCGCTGCGGCGGCGCGGGACTGGGCGTTGCGGATTGAGACATGGACGTATCCGGACGTTACCGACATGCTTTACCTCTAACTCGTGTGAATGCCACGGAATGGCGCGAATGCTTAGGTGCTCCGCTTACCTCGCCGGTGCGAAGCAATGGGAGCGATGCGAGTGTCACTGAGCGCCGGAGGGTTCCGGTCGCTCAGCTGGGCATTCGACAACAACACTGGCGACAAGTCATCGCCATGCCTCCGAAGAGGCCCTGAGGTGTTGTTGCTGCGCTATTCACAATTTCTAGTTTCCTCGTAATATTCGGAACCCGCAAGTAACAAACTGGGATTGCGTCCACGATGTGAGACATCGAGCGCTTAACGTGTCGATCATCACATTGTACAGATTTGCGCAATGCAGACTCTCCGCTCGACGTTATGCGCCATCTTTTCCACACCATCGGTCAATGTGATCAATCGGTAGTCCCACGGCGTTTGGAATCCCCGACCTACACCCGGACCGGGTCTCAGGCAATGAACCTGCGGGCGCCGATGGCCCCCGCGCCAAGATGCCGCCAACTGCAGGCCTTAGGCTGGAACCACCAGGCCTCACAGCGCGCACACAGCCGGGCCACAGGGCCGGCCTAAACCTCGGATGGAGAGTTAAAGACATGCCAGATTCCCGCTTTTCTCCCACGCAACTGCCCCGCCTGACCCACCCGGACGGTACAGCCATCCGGGTACTTATTGTCGACGACGAGCCCTCGCTGGCCGAGCTGGTCTCCATGGGCACCCGGATGCTGGGTTGGGAAGCCACCGTGGCCCACGACGGGCCCTCCGCGGTGGAGGCATCCCGCAAATCGGTCCCGGATGTCCTGGTGCTGGACTGGATGCTGCCCGGATTTGAGGGCCCGGAGGTGCTGCGCAAGGTCCGTACCTTCCTGCCCGAGGTCCCTGTGCTCTTCCTGACCGCCAAGGACGCGGTCGAGGACAGGATCGAGGGCCTGGGCATTGGTGCCGACGATTATGTGGCCAAGCCCTTCAGCCTCGAAGAGGTGTTGCTGCGCCTGCACAAGCTTGTCGAGCGTTCGGGCGCCACCGCGGCTGACGGCGCGGAGCTGGTCGTGGGAGATCTGGTGCTGAACTCCGACTCCCACGACGTCACGCGCGCCGGGGTCCCCATCAGCCTCACCGCGACCGAGTTCGACCTGCTCTCCTACCTGATGGTCAACGCCCGCAGAGTCGTCTCGAAGTCCCAGATCCTCGACAATGTCTGGCACTACGACTTCGGTGGCCAGGCCAACATTGTCGAACTCTATGTTTCCTACCTGCGCAAAAAGATCGAAGCCGATGGTCCGGCCATGATCCACACCGTGCGTGGAGCTGGATACATGCTCAAGCCGGCATCATGACCCAACCTGCACGACCCTCCCCACCCTCCGGCGCACCGGAACCCCGGCCCACCGAGGCGCCCTCGATGCAGGCCGCGAACCAGAATGGCAAGGAAGCCGCCTTTCCCGCCGGGAACCCTCCCGAAAAGGACCCGCTGCATCTCGGCCTGCGACACCGCCTTGGCCACCTCCCCCTGCAGCGCAAGTTGCTGCTCGCCCTGATTGGCTCCCTGGCATTGATCTGCACCGTCATTGGCCTGCTGCTCAATGCCGGAATGCGCCAGTCCCTTACGGCTCAACTGCACGAACAATTGGAGTTCGCCGCCGACCGCGCCGCCAGCTATTCAGCGCAAAATGGCCGCAAGCCATCCACCGAATCGCCCTTTGCCCCGGGGCAGGCATCCGGAACCCTCAATGCCAAGATCGTTTCCGGTTACCTGTTCTCCGGCGCAGTGCTCGATTCCAAGACCGGCGAGCGCAAGGACATCACCGACACCGATGTGCAGCCGCTGACCTCAGTGGAGATCGATGCACCACCGGTCGTCCACCACCTGAG
Organism: Paeniglutamicibacter sp. ORCA_105; assembly: GCF_045798545.1. Lineage (NCBI taxonomy): Bacteria > Bacillati > Actinomycetota > Actinomycetes > Micrococcales > Micrococcaceae > Paeniglutamicibacter > Paeniglutamicibacter sp. ORCA_105. The sequence goes on from NZ_JBIXLM010000010.1 coordinate 61,366, forward strand.
CATCGGCGACTACATGCTCTCGGCCCAGCACGATCCCGGTTCCGGCGGAGTCCTGATCACCGGCCTGCCCATGGCGCCCACCGAGCGGACCCTGGCTTCCCTGGGCATCCTGACCGTGACGATCTCCTTGGCCGGGCTGATTGCCATCGGGCTTATCGGCTCGATGATCATTCGCCGTTCCCTGGCTCCGCTGCAGCGGGTCTCGGCCGTGGCGTCCTCCGTGGCCAACGCCGAACTCGAATCGGGCACCGCCGCCCTGGAGGCACGTGTCGCCCCGGAGGACTCCATTCCGGGCACCGAATCCGGGGAGGTTGGCAGGGCCCTCAATGCCCTGCTCGACAACGTGGGCGCCGCCTTCGCCGTGCGTGAGGCCTCGGAGGCACAGATGCGCCAGTTCGTGGCCGACGCCTCCCACGAGCTGCGCACCCCGCTCTCGGCCATTCGCGGATACACCGAGTTGATCAGCGCCACCGAGCATTTCTCCGACGACGGGAAACGCTCGCTGAAGCGGGTGCTTGAACAGAGCACCCGGATGAGCTCCCTGGTGGAAAACCTGCTGTTGCTGGCCCGGCTCGATGAGAAGCACCAGGTCAAAAAGGCCCCGGTCGATCTGGGCAAGCTGGCCGCCGAAATCACCGAGGACTTTGCCATTACGGCTCCCGCCCATCATTGGACCCCCCGGATCCCCGCGACCCCGCTGGTGGTTTCGGGCGATGCTTCGGCTCTGCGCCGGGTCATCACCAACCTGCTGGGCAACGCCCGCAAGCACACCTTGGAAGGCAACACCGTCACCGTCGAGGTCCGCCGCGACGCCGCCACTCACCAGGCGGTGCTGCGGGTCAGCGACACCGGAGAAGGCATTGCCCCGGACTTCCTGCCGCTGGTGTTCAAGCGCTTCACCCGCGCGGATGCCGCACGCTCCGGAGCGGACGGCACCACCGGACTGGGCCTGCCCATTGCCAAGGCCATCGTCGAATCCCACGACGGGACCATCACGGTCTCCTCCGTTCCCGGAAACACCGTCTTCGAGGTGCGCCTGCCGCTGCCGCCCGCGGTGCCGCCCAAGCCCTCGACCCCGCCGAAGACGACCAAGGCCTGAGTCCGGGCACCGTCCCCAGGGCACGAAAAAGGCGTCCGGCCGGCAAGGGAATTTGTTTCCCCTGCCGGCCGGACGCCGCTGTTCCGGATGCGGCTAGTGTGCCACGCCGTAGAGGCGGTCGCCCGCATCGCCCAGGCCGGGAACGATGTAGGCGTTCTCATCGAGCTTCTCGTCCAGGGCGCCCAGCACCAGGTGGACCTTCTCGTTGTCGCCGTAGGCCTCCTCGAGACGAGCCAGGCCCTCGGGGGCGGCGATCAGGCAGATGCAGGTGACATCCGCGGCTCCGCGGTCAAAGAGGAACTTGATCGATTCGATCAGCGTGCCGCCGGTGGCCAGCATCGGGTCGAGCACGAACACCTGGCGTCCGGTCAAATCGGAGGGAAGACGCTCGGCGTAGGTGATGATGTCGAGGGTTTCCTCGTTGCGGGCCATGCCCAGGAATCCGACCTCGGCGGTGGGAACCAAGCGGGTCATGCCCTCGAGCATGCCCAGGCCGGCGCGCAGGATCGGCACCACCAACGGGGTCGGCTTGGCGAAGGCGATGCCGGTGGTCATCGCCACCGGGGTCTGAACCTGGACCTTGACGGTCTTGACTTCGCGCGTTGCCTCATAGGCCAGCAGGGTCACCAGCTCGTCGGTCAGCTGCCGGAAGACCGGCGACGGGGTGTTCTTGTCTCGAAGGACCGATACCTTGTGGGCCACCAATGGGTGGTCGATTACCTGTACGCGCATGCACCAAAATCTACCAGCCGAATGCGCCCGTTTACCGGTTTTCACATTCCGGCTTCGGGTGATTCCCGCCATTGACCGGCCATTGGGCCGCGAGGAGAATGGGCCACAGACCGGGCCGGTCTCGACCCGGACACAACACGAAGCTGGCACCATGGACATCACCCACCCGCTTCCGGCATCCGCACTGCGGTCGCTGTCGGCGTCACTGCACGGACTGCTCTTCACTGCCGCCGACCCCGAATACGGCGAGGCCCGCACCGTCTGGAACGCCATGATCGACAGGCACCCCATGCTGGTGGTCCGCGCCGCCGACGTCGCGGACGTGTCCCTCGCGCTGGCCTTCGCCCGTGAGCACGGGTTGCCGTTGGCGATTCGTTCCGGCGGGCACAACGTGGCGGGGTTCGGCACCGTCGAGCACGGGTTGGTGCTCGATATGCGGGCCCTGAACACCGTGGAGGTGGATCCAGCGCAGCAACGGGTGAGAGCCGGCGGAGGGGCACTGCTGGGTGAACTCGACCGCGCTACCAGCACCCATGGGCTGGCGGTCCCCGTGGGGGTCGTCTCTAAGACCGGCGTGGCCGGACTGTGTCTGGGCGGTGGCTTCGGCTGGCTCACCCGGCCCCTAGGACTGACCGTCGACAACCTCTTGGCGGCGGACCTCGTCACCCCGGAGGGCGAGTTGGTCCACACCGATGCCACCACCAATCCCGACCTGCTCTGGGGGCTCACCGGAGGCGGCGGAAACTTCGGGGTCGTCACCGAGTTCACGTTCAAGGCCCACCCGCTGCCGGAAACCCTCTATGCCGGGAACCTGATCTACCGTCCAAAACAGTGGAAGCATGCCCTTCGCGCCGTGCGCGACTGGTCCGCCGGTCTCCCGGACCAGATGACGGTCATTGTCACGGTCATGGTGCCGCCGCCCGAGTGGGAGTTGGGCAACAGTAGCGTGCTCATCGTCGGATTCCTCTGGGCCGATCCGGATCATGCGGCCGGAGCGGCCTGCATCGAGGAATTCCTCGCGGCTGCGCCCACCGAGGAACAGGACATCTCCCCCGTTTCGTGGCCCGACTGGCAGTCCGTAGTGGACGAGATGTTCCCCAAGGGCGTGCGCGCGTACTGGAAGAACACGGCACTGGACGACCTCTCGGACGAGGCCATCAATGTGTTCACTGCCCGAGCGCAGCAACTTGACTGGCCGGGCATGGGCTTCGACATCCACGTCATGGGTGGCGCCATGGGACGGGTTCGCCCGGAAGCAACGGCATTCGGGGACCGGCGATCCCCCTTCTGGCTCAACATCTATGGGTTTTGGAACGGGAAGGAACGCGACAACCACCATGTGGCTTTCATCCGCGGCTTCCACCGTGAGATGCAACCCTTCACGCACGGCGGGGAGTACGTGAATTTTTCCAGCAGCGATGAGCACGTGCCAGGCGGCTTCGATGCCCTCGGCCTCTACGGGGCCGAAAAGCTCGCAAGGCTCACCGCGCTCAAACGCCGCTACGACCCGCACAACAGGCTTCGCCTCAACCACAACATCGTCCTGCCTAACGCCGGCTAGCCACGAGTTCCGGCAGCTGGTCGGCCGACTTCCGGCGCAAGCAGGCAGCGGGGGTGCCTGCACCGGAACTAGACTTGGCCGGGTGAATCCTGAACAGCCCAGTTACCGCGACCTCATGGGTCTGGCCTTGGACGAGGCCCGTGCCGCCCTGGCCACCGGCGACGTTCCCATCGGCGCGGTGGTCATTGGCCCCGACGCAAAGGTGCTGGCCACTGGTCGCAACGAGCGCGAGGCGCACGGGGACCCCACGGCCCACGCAGAGCTCGTGGCCATCCGTGCCGCGGCCCAGGCGTTGCGCGACGCCGGGGCCGGGGATGGTTGGCGGTTGGAGGACTGCACTCTGGTGGTCACCCTCGAGCCGTGCGCGATGTGTGCCGGGGCCATAGTGCTCGCGCGCATCCCCCGGGTCGTCTTCGGTGCCTGGGACGAGAAGGCAGGCGCCGTCGGATCGGTGTTCGACATCCTGCGCGAGCCGCGGCTGAACCACTGGGTCGAGGTCTACCCCGGGGTGCGGGAGGCAGAATGTGCGGCGCTGCTTACAGACTTTTTCCGGGCGAAGCGCTAGCCCCACGCTCATTTCAGGATTTCTGGTCCCTGACTCCGGCAACTTCCACAGCAAGATACCTGAACTGCCCTATTCCTTCGACCGGTGGGGCATAATCCCGCCACCGTAGCTCGTAGCTTCCTTGCAGGGTAAGCGCGTTGCTGTGCTCCTGCTGGCCCGCCCACGAGAGAGTTTTCTGGAGCGTTGTCCCTTCATGCAACCGGAAATCTCGGTCTTGGCGTTCATGGCTGGCCCTCGTCGGTTCGTTCCACAGCGCGGGAACGTTCGAAACCAGCAACGCCAGACCGTTGCTCCACCGTGGGTCCTTGCAAAAGCTCTCGAGCCGGGAAATGTCTTTGACGAATCCATGACGCAACACATCATCAGCACCTTGCTGGCGATGGACGAACTCGTCGCCCCAACGATCTTTCCCTCGGCCGGACCCGGGATGGAATTTGAACTCAATCGCGGTTCTGCCAGAGGACGTTGAACACGACATGTCAAGAACCTGCCTGACGGGTGCGATGCCCTGTTGTCGTATTTCGGCGCGCACCTGGACCTGTGGATCAATCTCCCAGATAGCTCACCCAAAGGCATGCTGTAAGTCGCCTTCCGAATGCAGGACCGCCCGATCTTCTGCCAAACGGTTCATGACCGACCTCAACGGAATTTTCCCGGCAATCAACATATTCAAGCTCCTGTCGCGAATCGGGGATTCAATACTCTGATGATCATGCTCATCGCAGTTGATCGAGTCTGGCAATATTCTTCGCCCGCGACTTGGGCGAATCCAGGCTGAACGACCTGAAGTCCCCCAGGTCCTCGGTGATCCATTTCTCGACCTGCGCTATGCGCGACAGCACGCCGGCGCTCGCGGGCGCGAACGTCCACCAGGCAATCCGGGCGCCGTCCGGGTCGTACTGCCACAAGCCGATGATCCGGCCGCGGTCCATGATCGGGTGGTCCGAGAGATCGGCGGCCAACGCCGACCCGCTCATCCCCTGCACTGCCTGGGACCCCGTTTCATCGAACAGGTCTGCCGCGTTCCGGCGCAGCAACACGAGCGAATCGGAGCCCGACAGTAGCTGGATGTCTTCGCTCTGCGGTGGCTCGAACCCTGCGAGTTCGTCCACGTCTTCCGGCAGCATCCACAGCATCTCGCCGGCCGCGGTGGAGACCTCCACGGCCCCGGTGGCCGCAAGCGCCTTCTTGGCCTGGGCCACGGTGAAAGCTGTGAACCAGCGGATCTGTCCCAGCGTGGCCCCACCCGTCCAACCCAAGAACCGCTCGAGCATCCGCGCCCTGACCGCTTCGTCGGATTCGCCGCTGGCAGGAAGTTCCCAGGCCACATAGGAGTAGCGCTGCTGGTCCAGCCGCCCGTTCACCGGCACGCGGCGGATCCGTCCGTCGGCCTGCAGGAGCCCGAGAGCTGCGGGCAGAGTGGTGCTGGCGCCTTTCTTCTTGCCTTCCTCGCCCATGCTTCGGACCTTCTCGCCCAGGATCTCCTTCAGCCCGCGGGGGTCCAGGGCCTCCTCGGCGGTGTCCCGAGCCCGGAGCAGGACCTGCAGCACGTCCTCGGCCAGCTGCTCGACTTCTTCCCGCTCCATGCCCAGGCGCACCAGCACCTTGACCGCGGCCTCCGCCGAGGCGTGCCCCATTTGCAGCCCCCAGGCATAGTCCTTGGCGGGCAGGACGTAGGTGCAGCCCCGCGCGGTGGGCAGTTCATGGATGTGCTGCGCGGCGAGCACCGCGTCGGCCTCGGGGCGGCGGATGCCTGCACGCGCAAAGAGCGTCAGGTAGGTGTTGGCGCCTCCGATCGACCGAGCCCAGCCCACGCGGTCCAGGACGGTCGCGGAATCACATCCCGCCAGCGAACCGTCCAGTCCCTGACGGTGCCACGACCAGGTCCGCAGCACCTGCGGGGTCAGCTTCTCCTGGGGAATTTGCGGCGTTTCGCTCTTCGTCGTCATGGCTACATTCTGCCCCGAATGATGGCTCGTTTTTGTTGTGGGCCATTTACCCGGTAGAGTGTTCTGGTCTGGTGACGTGTCCGAGCGGCCGAAGGTGCAACACTCGAAATGTTGTGTACGGTAACCCCGTACCGTGGGTTCAAATCCCACCGTCACCGCCAGAAAAAGGCCCCGAATCCCCGCTAAACAAGGGATTCGGGGCCTTTTGCTTTGCCCGGAATTGACCTCACAGCAACGCAACGGCAACAAAATTCTCGCGAGATTCCTTGCTTGGCGACGCCGGGGGGGCAACGCTCACAGTTCTTGTCGGCGACGCCGTCCATTAAGGGCGAGGCCGCATGAGCGGCGGGTTGAGCACCGCCCGGACTGGTTCTCCCGCCGCAGAACGGGCCGCCGGCGCGAGCCGGAAAAGCGCCGCAGGGCGACCGGCGTCGCCGGCGGTCATCCGACCAGTGTCTTCAAGGAAACCGGGATTTCCCGTGGCCTTGCGGTGGAAGTTCCGGGGATCCAGGCGGGTGCCCCACACCGCTTCATACACGGCACGGAGCTGCGCTATGGTGAATTCTTCTCCGCAAAAAGCCGCCCCCAGCGGCGAGTACTCGAGCTTTGACCTCGCACGCTCCACGGCATCGGCCAGGATGCGCCCGTGGTCGAAGGCAAGTTCGGTTTCCCCGTCCAGAACGTGGCTGACCGGGTACCAAGCGGCGTGCTCGGCGTCGCTTCCGGCGGACAATACGGGAAAGTTGGGCGCCAGCATCAGGTGGGCCACGGTGAGCACATCCCCGCGCGGGTCACGCCCCTTCGGCCCGTAGCTCTGCAGCTGCTCCAGGTGCCCGGGGACCTGCTCGACCCCGGTTTCCTCCGCCAGTTCGCGGCCAGCAGCTTCCACCAGGTCTTCCCCGGCCAGCACGAACCCACCCGGTAGCGCGAGCCTGCCGCGGAACGGCTCGATGAGGCGGGTGATCAGCAGGACGTTCAGGGCATCGGCGCGGACGGTGAGTGCGACGACGTCCACCGTCACCGGGAAGCGCGTGGGCTCCGGATGGGATTCAAGCATGCACTCATCATAAATACTTATCGTCATGTTGACAATAATTCAGAAGGCACTCTATGCTCGTCTTATCGTCAAAGTGACGACAAATAGTGAAGTTTAAGGAGCACCCCCACCATGGCCACCATCAAGCGCCACCCCTGGATCAGCCACTTCCTGGGCAGCCCCACCGGTTACGTCGTCCACCTGCAAAAGGGCGCTATCAGGCACCAGGGTGTGGGCCAGGCGTTTTGGTTTCGGCCGGCGTCATCCGTGCTCAGCGAGGTCCCCGTCGACGACCAGGAACTGCCCACGCTCTTCCACGCCATCACCCGCGACCACCAGGACGTCAGCGTCCAGGCCAACGTCACCTACCGTTTTGTGGACCCCGTGTCCGTGGCCAGTCGGCTCGACTTCGGCCTTCAGCAGGCGGGCCGGGCAACGGCCGGCGGCAAGGAGCAGGTGGCCACCATCATCGGCCAGCTTTGCCAGAGCCACGCGATCGACCACATCGCCACCACCACGCTCGCCCAGTCGCTGGAACACGGCGTCAGCCAGCTTCGCAACCTCCTCACCGAGGCCCTGAGCGCCGATACCCGGCTGGTGTCCACCGGCATCGAGATCCTCGGCGTACAGGTCCTCGCGGTCCGACCGGAGTCCGACGTCGAACGGGCCCTCCAAACGCCGGTCCGCGAACAACTACAGGCCGAGGCCGACCGGGCCGTGTACGAGCGACGGGCAGTGGCCGTCGAACGCGAACGGACCATCTCGGAGAACGAGATGGCCAGCCAGATCGAACTGGCCGCCCGTCGCGAACACCTCGTGGCACAGGAGGGCGCCAACGCCCGGCGCGAGGCCGAGGAACAAGCCGCGGCCGGCCTCATCCAAGCCAATGCCGAAGCCGAACGCCAGGGAATCGGCGCCGTCGCCGAGGCCAACCAGGTCCGGCTGGTTGGCGAAGCGGCAGCAGCACGGGAGGCCGCCGCCATGGAGGTCTACCGGGGCATGGACCAGGCCACCCTGCTGGCCTTGGCATTCCGCGAAGCCGCCGGATCGCTGCCGAACATCGGCAACCTGACCGTCACCCCGGACCTCCTCAGCGGGGCCCTTGCAGGGCTGTTCCGGGAACCGGGCGCAGCAGCCCTTGGCGGAAAGTAGGCCTGGCCGTGGGAACCCCCCGCCTCGTCATCGTCCACCGTCGAACCGAGCTGGAAGAGCTCCTGGACCGGCACGCCACCCTCGGCCAGGCAGAGTTCTTTCTCCGCACCCGGGGGCGCACCATTGCCGCCGTCCAGGAGCGCCACGAGCTGCTTGCGGCGGCCCTGGCAACGGTCCGCGCCGGGGTTCCGGCCGACTGGCGCCGCGCCGAGGTGGAACGGGCGGACTTGAGCAGGTTCATGCTTGCGCCCGAGGACATCATCGCCGTCGTGGGCCAGGACGGGCTCGTGGCCAATGTGGCCAAGTACCTCACCGGACAGCCCGTCATCGGGATCGACCCGGAACCGGGAGTCAATCCGGGCGTACTGGTCCGGCACGCCCCCGCGGATGTCGCTCGGCTGCTGCAGAACGCCGCCCCGAGCGGGGACCGGATAGCGTTGCGCTGCCGGGAACTTGCCATGGTGACGGCGCGGCTCGACGACGGACAGGAATTGTCGGGGCTCAACGAGATTTTCATCGGGCACGCTTCCCACCAGTCTGCCCGTTACCAGCTCACGACGCCGGACGGACGGGCCGAGCGGCAGTCCTCGTCCGGGCTCATCGTCTCCACCGGAACGGGCGCCACAGGTTGGTGCGCCTCCATAGCCCTCGAACGCGGAGGTCGGACGCTGCCGGACCCGACGGACCCCCGGCTGGCGTGGTTCGTCCGCGAAGCGTGGCCCTCCCCCATCACGGGGACGTCCCTGACGGAAGGCGTGCTTGAAGCGAACGAACCGCTGCGCCTCACCGTGGCGTCGGACCAATTGGTGGTGTTTGGCGACGGCATGGAGCAGGACCGCCTCACCGCCTCGTGGGGACAGGAAGTCAGCGTCCAGCTCGGCGGTCGGCCACTCCGGCTCGCATAGGAGCGGCGTGATTGGGAGGGCAACCTAGGCTCTGCGGCCGTTGGCCAGCCACTGCTCAAAGGTCGTGTGATCAGTACGGACGGTGTCGGCGGGGAGCAGCCCGCCGTTCAACGCCTTCATTCCCGGCACCGGGACGCCAATCACGCGGGGATGCGGCCCAAGGTCGTTCGCGGCGGCGTTGCGCCTGGCAACAAGGCGCGCCAGGTGGGCCATGTTGCGCGGCTCCGGACCGGCGAGTTCGACACCGGCGGGTGCTTGGGTCCCCGCCTCGGCCATGGAAACAACCAATTGCGCCACCGCATCGGCCGCGACCGGTTGGCAATGCATATGCGGCACCACCGCCACAGGCCCGAATTTCATCTGGTCCAGCAAGGTTTCAGCGAGCTCGAACCACTGGGTGGAACGAACAATCGTGGTGGGGATCTTGGCGTTTTGGTAGCGGGCCTCCTGCGCGGCCTTGCCCCGGTAGTAGCCCATGCGCCGGTTGACCTCCGGATTGCGGGCATTGATGATCGAGATGCACACCAGGTGCTTGACGCCTTCTTGCTCCGCGGTGCGAATGATGTTCTTGGCCGTCGTTTCATGGAAATCGATGCAGGCTCGCGCGTTGACCGATGTCATGTTCAGGCAGTCCACCACGGTATCGGCACCGCGCAGCGCCACCGCCAAGCCAAATCCCGTGTAGGCGTCAACGCCCGATGAACGGCTCGCAACCACCACCTCGTGGCCGGCCTCCTGCAACAGGCCGACGACCCGCTTGCCCATGTTTCCGCTGCCGCCGAGAACACTCACCCTCATGCATGTCAGCCTACGCCCGTTGGCGGCGTTGGTTCGAGGGAAGACCGTGCCCCAAAAACCATCGGGTGCCGCAGGGGCAAGTCACTGGAACCTAGAGTTGCAGCCACCTGACCGTGCGGCGGTTCCTGAGCAGCACGAAGTGATGCAGGAGGATGACGACAGCTGCCCAGGCGCCGCCAATGAGCAATCCGCCCAGGACATCGGTCAGCCAGTGGTGCCCCAGGTAGATCCGGCTCCATCCCACACCCAACACAAAGCACGCCAAGGTGCACAGGACCAGGAATCGCGCCCAGAGGGCGCGCAGAATGAGGATCGACAGGTATCCGACAACCCCCAGGATCGCCATGGAATTGAGTGCGTGGCCGCTGGGGAAGGCAAAGGACGCGGGGAGCGGGGTAAGAACGCTGTCCAGTGAAGGTCGCGCCCGGCCCAGGGTGGCCTTCAGCACGATCGTCAACGCCACGGAGCCCGCGGCCGTCACGGCGATGAGCACTCCCGGCCACACGCCACGGGTGCGCCATGAGAACAGGACTGCGATGCACAACGCCAGAATGGTCATGGCAGGGGTGTCCCCCATGATGGTGAAGAACCAGGCCGCGTCCGTCGTGGCCGCATTCCGGTTCGACACCATCCATTCAAGGACCGGGATGTCCCAGGCGCTGGGCACCCCGCCGGCGCGCGCCGAAACCCAGATGCGGCGTGCCACGGCAAAAAGCCCCAGCAAAATGGCGAGGGAAAAAACCAGGATCGACCCGGCATGTTGGCGGTTCTTCCCGGTCCGGCGCGGTGAATTCATGAAATCCAGCCTAACGTCCGTGCCTTGGCCCGGCCCGAAGCGGCGGCCCTCCTCCCCGCGTGCCGGAGGGTTGGGCCGGCATGCGGGAAGATGGTTCCATGACAATTCGCGTGCTGGCCATCGGCAAGAAACATGAATCCTGGGTGACCGAGGGCATCGAACGCTACGAAAAACGCATGAAAAAGCCCTTCGACCTCAAGTGGCAGCTGCTCCCCCACTCGGCACGCGAGGGGGATTCGGCCCGCACCGAGGAATCCGAGCGGATCCTGGCGAAGGTCGATTCCCGGGATTTCCTGGTGCTGCTAGATGAGCGGGGCAAGAACATCGATTCCCCGGCCCTGGCCAAGACCCTGCAGCGCCCCTTCGACACTTCCCGGAACGTCACCGTGGTGATCGGCGGCGCCTACGGGGTCGACGATACGGTCCATTCCCGCGCCGACTTTGTCTGGAGCCTGTCCAAACTGGTCTTCCCGCACCAGCTGGTGCGGCTGATCCTCACCGAGCAGCTCTACCGAGCCCAGGAAATCTCCGGTGGCGGCAAGTACCACCACGTCTAGCCGGGCCCCTGCGGTAATCGGGCCCCTAATTGACCCTGCGAGCGCTTAGGCTGGGGTCGATGGCTAAGAATGTTGAAGCGGCGCACGTCCTAGAGCGGTTCACCCCCGCGACGCGGGCCTGGTTCGAGGGAGCCTTCGCCGCGCCGACGCCCGCCCAGATTGGAGCGTGGGACGCGATTTCCACCGGCCGGCATGCCTTGGTCGTTGCCCCCACCGGTTCCGGCAAGACGCTCTCGGCGTTCCTGTGGGCCCTGGATTCCTTTGCCCGCACCGCCACGGAGATCACGGCCCCCGCACTCCCGGGACTGGAATCGGGGGCATCCAAGGACAAGAAGGCCGAGACCACATCCGGCGGCACCAAGGTGCTCTACATTTCGCCGTTGAAGGCACTTGGCGTGGACGTGGAGCGCAACCTGCGCGCCCCGCTGGTGGGCATCAAGGCCACCGCCGCGCTCCTTGGGCTTGCGGTGCCCCAGGTGTCGGTCGGCGTGCGTTCGGGCGACACCCCGGCCAACGAACGCCGCAAGCTGGTGACCAACCCGCCCGACATCCTCATCACCACCCCCGAGTCGCTCTACCTGATGCTCACCTCCAGGGCCCGCGAATCCCTTGCCGGCGTGCACACCGTGATCATCGATGAGGTCCATGCGGTGGCCGGCACCAAGCGCGGGGCCCACCTTGCGCTGTCCCTGGAGCGCCTCGATGCCCTGCTCCCTGCCCCCGCCCAACGCATCGGGCTCTCCGCCACCGTCGAACCGCGCGACGAGGTGGCCCGCTTCCTGGGCGGCACCGCCCCGGTGAGCATCATCGCCCCGCCGATCACCAAGACCTGGGAACTGAGCGTGCGGGTACCGGTCGAGGACATGACCGACCTGCCCGCCGCCGCGTCCGCCCACGATCTGGGACCCGGTTCCGGGCTGGCCCCGCAGGCGAGCATCTGGCCGCATGTCGAGGAGCAGATTGTCGATTTGATCGAGGCGAACCGCTCCACCATCGTCTTTGCCAATTCGCGCAGGCTGGCCGAGCGGCTGACCGGGCGGCTGAACGAGATCCACGAATCCCGGACGGCGGGGACGGACGTCGAGGCAACTTTCGCGCCGGAGGACATCGGTTCCACCGGAGCCGAGATGGGTGCAGGCACGCCAGCGGCGCGGGTCCAGCCGGGCACCGGGATGCCGGCTGCCATGATGGCCCAGGCCGGAACGACCGCCACCAGTGTCCCGGAGGGCGGGGCAGTGGCACCGTTGGCCCGCGCGCACCATGGCTCGGTGTCCAAGGAAACCCGGGCGAACATCGAGGACGATCTAAAGACCGGGGTGCTGCGGGCCGTGGTGGCCACCAGTTCCCTGGAACTGGGCATCGACATGGGCTTGGTTGACCTGGTGATCCAGGTCGAGTCCCCGCCGTCGGTGGCCTCGGGCTTGCAGCGAGTGGGCCGCGCCGGGCACCAGGTCGGCGAGACTTCCACGGGCACCTTCTTCCCGAAGCACCGGTCGGATTTGTTGAGCACCGCACTGACCGTCTCGCGCATGCGCGAGGGCAAGATCGAAAAGCTGCACATCCCCGCCAACCCGCTGGACGTGCTGGCGCAACAGACGCTGGCGGCATGCGCGCTGGAGGACGTGGGTGTGGAGGCCTGGTTCGAGACGGTCCGCCGTTCGGCACCCTATGCCTCGCTGCCGCGCGCGGCGTTCACCGCGACACTGGAAATGCTGGCGGGCAAGTATCCCTCGGACGAGTTCGCGCAACTGCGACCGCGTATCGTCTGGGACCGCGACGCCGGGGTGCTCATGGGCCGGCCAGGCGCGCAGCGACTGGCCGTCGTCAGCGGCGGCACGATCCCGGACCGCGGACTTTTCGGTGTGTATCTTGTCGGTTCAGAGGATTCCTCCAGCAAGGACGGCGCCAAGGGCGGACGCCGGGTGGGGGAGCTCGATGAGGAGATGGTCTACGAATCCCGCGTCACCGACGTGTTCGCGCTGGGGGCCACCAGCTGGCGGATCGAGGACATCACCCACGACCGGGTGCTGGTCTCCCCGGCCTTCGGACAGCCGGGAAAGCTGCCGTTCTGGAAGGGCGACACCCAGGGCCGACCGGTGGAACTCGGCGAGGCGCTGGGCAAGTTCACTTCCGAGCTGGTCAACCTGCCCGCCGAAGCCTCGCGGGAGAAACTGGCAAGCATTGGGCTCGATGCCTTTGCCGCCGGGAATCTCTTGAACTACTTGGGAGCCCAGGCGGAAGCCACAACGGTGGTCCCCAGCGACAAGACGCTGGTGGTCGAGCGGTTCGTGGACGAGCTCGGTGACTGGCGGGTCATCCTGCATTCGCCCTTCGGGCTGCCCGTGCATTCTCCCTGGGCGCTGGCCGTCGGGGCGCGGCTGCACGAGCGCTACGGGCTGGACGGCTCCGCGATGGCAGCCGACGACGGGATCGTGTTGCGGGTGCCGGCGATGGACGATGAACCGCCGGGTGCCGAACTCTTCTTCTTTGAGTCCGACGAAATCGAGGACGTGGTCACCGCGCAGGTGGGCAACTCGGCGCTTTTCGCCTCCCGCTTCCGCGAATGCGCCTCCCGCGCCTTGCTGTTGCCGCGTACCAGCCCCGGCAAGCGCACCCCGCTGTGGCAGCAGCGCCAACGCAGCGCCCAACTGCTGGACGTGGCGCGGAAGTACCCGGATTTCCCGATCATCTTGGAAACGGTGCGCGAATGCCTCAATGACGTCTACGACCTTCCCGCACTGAAGAACCTGCTTGCCGCGGTGGGTTCGCGCGGCATCGCGGTGCGCGAGGTGCAGACCCGCACACCCTCCCCCTTCGCCCAGTCGCTGCTCTTCGGCTACGTCGCCCAGTTCCTCTACGAGGGTGATTCGCCGCTGGCCGAGCGCCGCGCCGCAGCCCTGTCCCTTGACCCGGCGCTGCTGGGCGAGTTGCTGGGCCGCACCGAGTTGCGCGAGCTGCTCGACGCCAAGGTCATCGCCCGCACCCAGGACGAGCTCCAGCGCACGGCAGAAAACCGCAAGTTGGCCGGGCTCGAGGGAGCGGCGGACCTGCTGCGGTTGCTCGGCCCGCTGGACGCCCAGGCCGTGGCGGACCGGCTGCGGCACGAGGACGAAGCCGCTTCCGTTGCCGACGCGGTGGAAGCCGCCGCCGGATACCTGGAGCAGTTGGTCCGCTCCAACCGCGCCCTTGCGGTGCGCCTGGGCGGCAGGGAATTGTTCGCCGCCATCGAGGATGCCCCGCGGCTGCGCGACGGACTCGGGGTTCCCTTGCCGCACGGCGTGCCGCTGGCCTTCATCGACCCGGTGGCCGACCCGGTGGGCGACCTGGTCTCGCGCTTTGCCCGCACCCACGGGCCCTTCACCGCCGGGGACGTCGCCGCCGCACTGGGCCTGGGCGTCGCGGTGGTGGTTTCCGTGCTTGAGCGGCTGGTGGCGGATTCCCGGGTCATGGTCGGGGCCTTCCGGCCCGCCGAAATGCTCCTCGGGGCCCCGGCAACCGGCGGCAGCGCCACCGAGTATTGCGATGCCGGGGTGCTGCGGATGATCCGCACCCGCTCGCTGGCGGCGCTGCGGGCCGAGGTCGAACCCGTGGACCAGGAAACCTTCGCGAGGTTCCTGCCGGGCTGGCAGGGCATCGGGACCGGGCTGCACGGGATCGACGGGGTGCTGGCGGTCATCGAGCAACTTGCCGGGGTGCCGGTTCCGGCCTCCGCGCTGGAATCCCACGTGTTGCCCGCCCGCGTCCGTGACTACCGGCCCGCGATGCTTGACGAACTCATGAGCGCCGGAGAGGTGCTGGTTTCCGGCGCCGGGGCGCTGGCCGGAACCGACGGCTGGATCGCCCTGCACACTGCCGAGAACGCGCCGCTGAGCCTGCCATTGCCCGACACCTCGGCTCTGGGCCCGTTGGCCACCGCGCTGTTCTCGGTGCTGGGTTCCTCCGGCGCCTACTTCGTGCCGCAGCTGGCGCGGTTGCTGGCCGTCGCACCCCCGGACGGTTCCGGCACGGCGTCGGGAAGCGAACCGTCCTCCGCGGAAGTGCTCGAGGCCCTGTGGGAACTTTTCTGGGCCTCGGCCGTCGCTCCCGACACCCTGGCGCCGATCCGCCAGCTGCTCTCCGGTGGCAAGGCCGCGCACCGCGTGCCGGCACTGGCCCCGCGGGCGCGAACCGCCCGGCTGGGGCGCATGGCGATGCTGCGATCTTCCCGTACGGATGGGGCCGTCGATGTGTCCGGCCGCCGCCAACTCCCCGATTCGGCTTCCGGACGTTGGGCCGCCCTGCCCGCCCCGGAAAACGACACCACCATCCGCGCCCACGCAGCCGCCGAGTTCTTGCTCGAACGCTACGGGGTGGTGACCCGCGGCTCGGTCGCCGCCGAATCGGTGCCCGGCGGATTCGGACAGCTCTACCGGGTGCTGGGCCGACTCGAGGAGGCTGGGCACACACGCCGCGGCTACTTCGTGGAGCGGCTTGGCGCCGCCCAGTTCTCCACCTCCGCGACCATCGACCGGCTCCGCGCGCTGGTCCGCGAACCCGGACACGGGGCGCCTCCGGTGGCGCTGGCCCTGGCGGCCACCGACCCGGCCAACCCGTACGGGGC
Source organism: Paeniglutamicibacter sp. ORCA_105 (assembly GCF_045798545.1). Taxonomy (NCBI): domain Bacteria; kingdom Bacillati; phylum Actinomycetota; class Actinomycetes; order Micrococcales; family Micrococcaceae; genus Paeniglutamicibacter; species Paeniglutamicibacter sp. ORCA_105. The sequence continues at coordinate 77,116 of NZ_JBIXLM010000010.1, forward strand.
GGCATTGGGCTGGCCGGAGGCCCCCGGCGGGCACCGCCCCGGGCGCAAGGCAGGCGCGCTGGTGGTGCTGCTGGACGGCGGACTGGCCCTGTACGTGGAGCGCGGAGGCAAGACCGTGCTGGGCTTCGGCGCCCTGTCCGGGGACCAGGATTCCGTAGCCGCGGATCCCGCGGTGCTTGATGCCATCGCGACCGAGCTGGTGGCTGTGCTGCGACGTGCAGCCATCGCCAAGCTGGGAATCGAGAAAATCAACGGGAAACCTGTTCTCGAAACGCCCGTCGGGACGGCCCTGCGTCGTGCCGGGTTCTATTCGAGCCCTAGTGGACTGCGTTTTAGGTCCTAGGTAATTTCGCGGTTTCCACCCGTGATTCACCGACACCGGCTAGGCTGGGTGGTCTAGGTCACTTGATACTTGAGGGCAAGTGCATCCTTACTAGCAGGATTGGTGGTTTTAGCGATGCCCGAAGGGGATACAGTTTTTCGCACGGCCCGTCGATTGGAGGCCGCTCTGGGGGGCAGGGCCTTGAGCGTGAGCGATTTTCGCGTGCCTGCCCATGCAACCTTGTCCTTGGTGGATTGGATGGTGGAGTCGGTCGTTTCACGCGGCAAGCATCTGCTCATCCGCACCCGCCCGCCCGTGAAGGTATCCGCCCCTCCGCTGAGCATCCACTCGCACCTGCTCATGGAGGGTCACTGGGACGTCTATGCCACCGGCGAGCGCTGGCGGTCCCCGGCGTTCAAGGCACGCGCAGTGCTGGGCAACAAGGCCTTCACCGCGGTGGGCTTCGAGCTCGGGTTCCTGCACGTGTTGCGGACCACCGACGAGGTTGAAGTCATTGGCCACCTGGGCCCGGACCCGCTGGGGCATTCCTGGGATCCGGACGAAGCACTGCGCAGACTGCTCATTGACCCGGAGAGACCCATTGGATTGGCGTTGCTCGACCAGCGCCTGATTTCCGGGCTGGGCAATGTGTATCGTTCCGAGCTGCTCTTTATCACCCGGGTGCACCCACGCACCCCGGCGGGCGAGGTGGAGGACCTGGGCCATATGGTCGACATTGCCCACCGCCTGCTGCATGCCAACAAGGACCGCGCACGGCGGGTGACCACGGGCTCCGACGGGATGAACCCATACTGGGTCTATGGCCGTGCCGGCCAGGCGTGCCTTCGCTGTGGTGGCACCTTGCAAAAGGAATCGCTGGCCGAATCCACGCGCAGCGCCGAACGCGATGTGTTCTTCTGTGCCTCCTGCCAGGGCTCCTACGTGCCCAGCGGCGGCCGTACGCGCTGACGGAGCTCCCTGCCACACCGGGGCAGGCCGTGCACACGTGGAAGACTGGTGTGCATGGCCATGACTTCTCCCCTTCCCGTGCGCAACGGTGTCAATGCAACCCGTCTGCGCGTGCCTTCCGGAGGCCAGTGGGCAACGGTGTGCGAATACATGCTGCATCGTTTCGGGCACGTCAACGCCCAGGGCATCGCACGTCGCTTCCAACAGGGCGAGGTCGTGGGCATTGACGGGGAGTCCCTGGATGAGCACACGCCGTTGGGCGCGCACGAATTCATCTGGTATTACCGAAACCTGCCGGCCGAGGAACCCATACCCTTCACCGAGACGATCCTGCACCACGACGAAAACCTGCTGGTCATCGACAAGCCGCACTTCCTGCCCACCACCCCCGGCGGTCGCTTCATCCAGCAGTCAGCCCTGGTGCGGCTGCGCAACCGCGTGGGCAACCCGGAGCTGATCCCCATGCACCGGCTGGATCGGGCAACGGCAGGAATCCTGCTCTTCTCCACCAACCCGGAGACCCGCGGTGCCTACCAGACGCTCTTCGAACGCCGCGAGATCTCCAAGACCTACGAGGCGGTTTCGGCGCTCGAGCCGATCGCGGGGCGCCCGGCCGGCGAGGTCCTGGGCACCGGCGGGCTCGGCGGCAGCGCGGAGGAACGCAGCGGCAACGCGGTCGACGGAACGGCCGGACCAGGAAACGACCTGCTCACGGCAGCCGCACTGCGCAACCGCCTCGACACGCTGGCGCGCGAACCGCTGGTGTATCGCAACCGCATGAGCAAGATCAAGGGGCAGTTGCGCTCGTTGGTCGAGCAGGGGGAACCGAACGCAGAGTCGCTCATTGAGCTGATGGGCACCGGGACCTCGAACGGGCACTTTGCCGGGCTCCGGGTCGCCAAATTCAGGCTGAGCCCGCACTCGGGCAAGACCCACCAGCTGCGCGTGCACCTGGCGGCCCTGGGACTCGGAATCCTCAACGACCCGTTCTACCCGACGCTGCTGGACTTGGCCGCGGATGACTACGCCCGCCCGCTGCAGCTGCTGGCCCGCAGCATTTCGTTCATCGACCCTCTCTCCGGGACACGGTCGCGTTACACCTCAAAACTGGAACTCTCCGAATCTCCCTCCTGAGCAGGACCGGAAGGGTTGGTCTCCGAGGCTCTGCCAGCGGCCATGGCGTAGCTCACCTTTGCCGGTCGAGCGGCCGGGCGTGGGAAGTGGGCATCACCTGCGGGATGTTGGGTACGCTGGAAGCCATCCGATGAGCAGATGCGCCAAATGCATCGCGGCGATGAAGGAGCTGAACATGAACAATTCCAATACCAAGACCTCCGCCGCGTCAAGCAAATCGCAGAACCCGGGCTCGACTTCCGACAAGGGGCATCCGGCCAAAACCGGACCGACGGAGCCCGAACAGGCCAAGACCCCCGAAGCCAGCGAAGCAGATCCGGCCAAGACCGGACCGACGAAGCCAACGAAGCCAACGAAGCCGCCCAAGGCTGCAGGTCCGTCAGCCTCGGGCCAAACACCGAAGTCGGGTGCCAAAAGCAACATCGCCCCCACGCCGTCTGGCCCCACCGATCTGGTCCGTGAAGCCGGGGAGACCGCCCCGGTTAAACCCGCAGAAGCCAAGGAACAACTCTCGAATCGCATTTCCAAGCCCGTGCCGCATCGCTCCGTCCCCGAACCCGACACCGTGGATGAAGTCCTCAAGAAGCCCACGGAACAGGCACCCGGTGAGTCTCCGTTGCGCCACCTGACAGACGGGCAATCTTCGAAGGACAAGGACGCAACCGTTGTTCCCGCCAAGACGATCGCTGGCGGTTTCAGCGGACTGAACAATTGGCTGGATTCCCTGCCCGCGCCAAATCTTGAACGCCTGGGCGACAGGATCTACGCAGCCCCTGCCACCTTCAAGAGGCGGTGGCATCGGTTGCGCGTCGAACGGGCCAAGGCCGCAGAGCTCAAGGAACAAGAACGGTTGGTGGAGGTCGCCCGGGCCGAGGCGAAGGCGGAAGCCGCCAAGCGTGACGCCGCGCGCCTTGCCCACCAGGCCAAGCTGGATGCCGCCGCCCGGCAGGCCGACGAGGCACGGCTGGCAGCCCAGACACAGTCCGAGGACCGCGCCAGGGGTGCCGAAGCGGCGAGGTTCCATGCCTCCGACCCCCTCCAAACCGATGATGCGCAAGCCGTCGAGTCCCCGGTGCACGAAGAGCCGGAATTGCATGCCGGAAACCTGGTTCCCGGTCCTGCCACAGACTGGTATCCAGCGGAGGACGCCGCTCCCGGTGAAGACATTGTGGTTTCCGGCTCCGGGACCTCGGTGGCCGCCACTCCGGCCCCGCCAATGGATCCGGAGCATCTTGCGGCCCTGGTTGCCAGCGCCAAGGCCGCAATAGACCAGCAACAGGCCACGGCCGAACCGGTCTACGAGGCACCTTACGTCCTGCCGGAGACCGGCCCCAACCCTGTCGAGGAACGATCGGACATGCGCCGTCGAATCCTTGGCAGCGCTGCCACCGTGGCGGCGGCGGCCGTGTCGCTGGCCAGCCTGGAAACCTTGTCCTCCGGCACTGTCGAGTCGCTGGGATCCAATTACTCCTTGTTGTCGCTGGCTCCCAGTGCGCACCTGATCTGGCCAGTCATCCTGCTCTGGGCGGTGGCGGGTGCAGCCTACTCGTGGGCGCCCTCGCAGCGCTCCGCGGTGCGCCAACGCGCCGTCGGCAATAGGTTCGCGCTTGCCTGCGCGGGCAATGTGCTGTGGATGCTCAGCGCCGTGAACGACTGGCTTTTCCCCGCGTTCGGTTTTGCCGCGGCGAGCTGTTGGTTCCTGTACACCTCAGTGCGCGAGCTGAACCTGAAAACCGCCCGTACCAAGCGCGAACGGATGTTCACCGACGCCCCCGTCAGCCTGATGACCGGTTTCAGCATGATTGTGTTGGCGTCCGCCTTCATGAACATGCTGCAGTCCTGGGGTGCCGGCGGAGCGGGCATCTGGATCTCCACGCTCCTGGTTCCGGTCCTGGCCTACGCCGCCGCGAGCCTGTCCATGACCGAGCGCGGGCGCATCATCATGGCCATGGGATTTGGCTGGGGCATGTTCTGGCTGCTCGTGCCACGGGTGTTGGGAACCAACAACTCCATCTGGATCGCCATCCTCGCGGGAATGGCCGGTTTCGTGGTGCTGTTGGCAACCGAGAATCGGCGCTACCAAATCCATCATGCCGAGCACCGCGCCGCCCGCGGCAAGCCGACTGACTTTTCCTAGGAAGCGAGATCCTGCCGCACGCCTAGCGCCGCAGCGTCATCCAGCGTCCACGGGTGCGGCGCAACACCACGAGCTTTTCGCTCACCGCCACCCTTTCCACCGCCGCGCGCATGGCAGCGGCCGATGCAACGGCGCGCATGTCCGGGTTCCCGTCGTCCTCCACGGTGTAGCGCACGGTGATCCGCGGTACCCCGGCAACCACGTCGAGCTGGTTCGCATCCACATGGTGGCCGCCGGCCAGCGATGCCACGGCGGTGTCCATAACGGCTTCGGGCGCGTGCCCGGGACGGAGCCCCATGATGTTCAGCTGGGCGCGATAGGAAGGCATGGAAACAAGCGTCTACGGGTCTCTGTCATTCCCTGATACTAGGGCATCGGGGGCAGGGAACCGTGGCTCACGGGTGCCCGGGGGCTTCTCCGTGTCCCACACCGACGCTGGGGGTGCAGGAAAAATGATTGTGGCCGTTTTCACCGCCTTCGGTGCCACGGCGTTCCGCACCAGCTTGTGCCTGACCGGCTTGTGGCGGGTCCTCCTGGGGGTGGGGGCGTTCTTGGGGCGCCGCACGCGCTTCACCGGCTGGTGGGCGGCCTTGCGGATGCGCTTGCGCCCGGTCTTACGATCAACCGTGATCCCGTCCTGGCCCGCGATGGCGCGCTTGGCGATGTTCACCGCGGCGACCTGGTCCCGGTTTCCCTCCAGCCCGCAGGGCCGGCAGCGTGCGCGGTGGTAGCCGCCGGGGCGCGTCAGCTCCGCATCGCAGCCGGGACAGTGGGCGCTGGTGCCCCGGGCCGGGACCTCGATGACCTCCAGGCCGGCCCGGGTGCCGAGGTGGGTGGTGGCCTGCACGGCCCTGCGGCGTGCGGACTGGGCGACGCGGTTGTTGTTTCTGCGCCCGATGCCGCCGGCTCCCAGGGTGGAGAGGTCCTCGATGGCGATGCTGCTGGCCCCGGCCTCGGCCGCGTATCCGGTGGCCCAGCCGGCGAAGTGGAAGGCCAGCTCCCGGTTGACCCGGGCACGCTTGGCCCCGAGATTGGTGCGCAGCTGCTTCCAGGTGGCAACCTTCGCCTCCAGCCTGGCGCGGAGGGGCGAGGAATCCTCGAGCCCGCCGGCCAGGTGCCCGGTGCGGGCGATCTTCCCGGTCAGGATGTCGCCCTCGGTCTGGAGCCGGAGGAGCTTGGTGCCCAGGCCGCGGTCCCCGTACCGGTGGCCCTCGAACGCGGAGACCAAGCCGTCGGAGCCGGCAACGACGTGGGACATAATGCCCAGGGCCGTCGGCGACCAGTCGATACCCACCACGGAGGTGATCGGCGTCGATTTCTCGCGCATCGGGGCATCCGGTTCGGTATAGGCGAGATGGAAGCGGGCCATCCCTGGCTTGGTGGGGTGGATGGTGATGGTGGGCAGGTGCCATTTGGTGATTGGCCGGTCACGCAGGTGCCGCGGGATCGGCAGGACGATCTCGGTCGCGACCCAGTGCCCGCGGCCGGTCGGCCGGGCCCGGGTGGGCAGCCGCAGGACCAATACCAGCGAGGCGCCCGAAGCGTCCAGGCTCATCGTCGCGAATTGCCTGTCCACTGCGCCGAGGTCCAGCCGGTGCCCGGGCGCAGGGGCGTCCTGGAGTGTCGGCAGGCGCAGGGATGCGATCGCGGCGCCGGGGTGGTGCTTCAGATGCCGCGCCACCTGGCGGCCCAGGTTCTTGGCAACCCCGGCGCGGACCTTCGGGTGGGTGGCGGCCATGTGCCCGGTGGCGATGAGACGTTGGAGAGCGGTGTCCCGCTCGGCCAGGGTCCGCAGGACGGCGACGACGTCGACCTGGATCATCCGGTCCACCCGGGAGGGCACATGCACGCCCTTCCGGTGCACCGGCACCAAGCCGAGGCGGACAGCGGCCACGTGGGCGCTGGCCGGCAGCCGCCGCCCGGTGTCATCCAGGCCTGCGGCGAGCCGGTCCAAGGTGGCCGCGGTGAAGCCCCGGTCCACCAGATGGGTGGCGGCGGTGTCGGCGAGGGTGAACAGGCGGGCCAGGCCCGGGGGCATCGGGACGTTCACGCTCACGCCGGAGATGGTCACGGGGCGCCACCGCTCCCGGGTTCCGGGGAACCGGAATCCCGCATGGTCGTGGATGAGGACTCGTCCATATCCCCTATGCTGCGCTCGGCCACCGACACTTCGGACCCGCCGACACAGGGGTGTGGACGGCCGTGGAAGGCCAGGGAAAACATGCTGCCGGCGGCTGACGGAATCTGCGCAGGCCACCGGCGGCGCCGGGAGAGCCCCGCCCATGTCTTGCGCACGACATTGGGGTGCGGGGCACGTACCTGGGTCGAATCCCGGAGCCCGGTCCCCGGACGGGCAACCGGTTCCCCATCCGCCGGCCGAAATCCCCCGGGCGTTTGGCGGCCGCCTGCCGCTGTCGAGAAGTGCCAACGACTGCAGGGGAAATTGCCAACGCTTGACCAGCCTAGCTGCGGCCGGACAAGGTGGGAGACTGGTTCCATGGATGCAGCGGAGGAATTCACGCAATGGCGCAGGATGCGCGACGAAGGCCTGGCGGTCCCGTTCGGGTGGCTATCACTGAGCAGCTACCAGTGGCTGCCCGAGGTTCCACGCCCGTTGGACCTGGTTCCGGGAGTTTGGAGCGCCGATGCCAGCGGGGCGACCGCGGGCTTCGAGGTATGGGACTCCATCACCACCCCGGATGGCGACCCGGTTCACGGTACGTTGGCCAAGTCCCTGCACGAGGGCGAGTCCATGCATTTCATCCGCCACGGTGACACCCTGGTGGAACTGGGCGTGCGCGGGGGCAGGTACATGATCCGCACCCGCGAGCGCACCCATCCCCGGCTGAAGGCCTTCACCGGGGTGCCGGTCTTCGACCACGACCCGACCTTCATCGTCCCCGGGCGCTACACCGCATTCCACGCCCCGAAGGTGGTGCCGATCGACAGTTTCCGTTCCGACACCAGGCTCAGGACAGAACTGGTCGGCGAGGTCGAATTCGAGCTGGCCGGGCACCGCGCGTCCCTGGCTGCTTCCCGGAACGCCGATGGTTCACTGACCCTGGCATTCCGGGACCAAACGAACGGGGTGCAGACGGCTCCCAGGCGCTTTGTCACGGTCAAGGACCCCGGCACGGACGGGGATGTCGCCATTGATTTCAACCGCACCTTGAACTACCCCATGGCATTCTCACCCCATGCGGTGTGCCCGGCGCCGGTGCCGGGTAACCGGCTCGAGGTTCCGGTGCGCGCCGGGGAGCTCATGCCCCGCTGAGGGGTTTGCTCCGCGGTCCGGCTACTTCGGTCCCATGCGGATGGCCCCGTCCAGGCGGATGGTTTCGCCGTTGAGCATCTGGTTGGCCACGATGTGCTCCACCAGGGCAGCGTATTCGGCCGGCTTGCCCAGACGTGCCGGGTGCGGCACCTGGGCACCGAGCGATGCCTGCGCCTCGGCGGAGAGCGAGGACATCATCGGGGTCTCGAAGATGCCCGGGGCAATGGTCATGACCCGGATGTAGTGGCGGGCCAGTTCGCGGGCCAGCGGCAGCGTCATCGCGGCGACGGCGCCCTTGGAGGCAGAGTAGGCGGGCTGGCCGATCTGCCCGTCGAAGGCGGCGACCGAGGCGGTGTTGACGATGACCCCGCGCTCGGGGGTTCCGGTGGCCGGGTCGATGACCGGGTCGGTTGCCGCCATGGCCTCGGCCGCCAGCCGGACCACATTGAAGGTGCCGGTGAGGTTGATGGCAATGACCTTCTCGAAATTGGCCAGCGGCAGCACGCCCTCGCGCCCCAGCACCTTGCCCGGGGTGGCAACTCCGGCGCAGTTGACCACGATGCGCAGGTTTCCCATGTCCGCGGCTGCGGCAATGGCGGCTTTGACCTGCGCTTCGTCGGTGACGTCTGCGGCCACAAACCTGGCCCGCTGCCCCAGTGCCGTCGCTGCTTCCTCGCCCTTCGGGGAGGGCAGGTCAACCAGCACCACCTGGGCGCCCGCGTCGTAGAGCACCCGTGCGGTGGCGGCCCCGAGGCCGGAGGCTCCCCCGGTGACCAAGGCGACTGAGTCGGTAATGAGCATGGTGCGATTCCCTTCGTCTGCGCTGCTGTGGACCAGCCCCCCTGCTGCCGGCCGGCGCTCGGCGCCGACCTCCGCTGGGTTAGTGGCCATTAACTCACTTCAGACTAGACGGGGAAGCGCCGGGATAGAAGGGTGCCACCGGCTCGTCAAGTCGAATGCGGCACGTAGACTGCAGCCATGGGCCGCTTTATCTTGATTTCGACGAGGGAACACGACCTTGCCGCGTCCGACGAGGTGCGCGGCGTCTTGGACGCCAGCGGGCTCCATGCCGATGCGCTGCGCGTCATCCGCTTGGAGCGCGAACCACTGGGTTCCCTTGACCGGCTGGGATTGGAGGACTGCCCGGGCATCATCCTGGGCGGCAGCCCCTTCAATGCCTCGGACCATCCGTCAACGAAATCAGCGACGCAGCTGCGCTGCGAGGCTGACCTTTCCCGGCTGCTCGATGTGCTGGTGGCCGAGGACTTCCCGTTCCTGGGCGCCTGCTACGGCGTTGGCACCCTCGGCACCCACCAGGGAGGGAGAATCGATACGCACTTTGGCGAGCCGGTGGGCACCTCGCGCATCAGGCTCACCGGCCAGGGACGCCGCGATCCGCTGCTGGCCGGGCTGCCGGAGGAATTCGATGCCTTCGTGGGACACAAGGAGGCGGTCACCCAGTTGCCGGCGACGGCGGTGTTGCTTGCGAATTCGGCTGCCTGTCCCGTGCAGATGTTCCGGGTCAAGAGCAATCTCTATGCCACCCAGTTCCACCCGGAGCTCGATCCCATCGGGCTGGCCCAGCGCATCCTGATCTACCGCGATGCGGGCTATTTCCCCCCGCAGGATGCCCAGCGGCTGCACGACGAGGCGATGGCCGCACTCGTGGAGTGGCCGGCACTGATCCTGCGCAACTTCGTGCGGCGCTATGGGGCCGAAAGCTAGAAGATCCCTTGCCCGGCATCGAGCCGGGCCACGTAGTCGGCGATCTTCCTCCGCCGGGTCTCATCCCCCTTGACGATGTGCAATCGGTAGTAGATGGCGAATCGCTCGCTGGCGCCGAGGGCTGCCAGCGTTTCCTGCGCCCGCGGAAATCCGGAAACCGCCTCGAGGAAATCGGCGGGAAGCTGCGCAGATGCCTGCCCCGCATAGGCTTCGTCCCACCTCCCGTCGGCTTTGGCCGCCTGGACCGCGGCGGCCCCCGCCGGCTGAATCAGGCCGACAGCCTCCAGCCGCTGGACGTGTTCCACGTTCCTGGCGGACCACTTGCTGCGCGCGGTGCGCGGGGTGAATCTGTTGGTGAAGCTGTGCTCGTCGCGCGCGTTGCGCTGGCCGTCGATCCAGCCGAAGCACAGGGCCTCGTCCAGCGCCTGCGCGTAGGTCAGGCTTGTAGTGGTTCCGCCTTTCTTGTGCAGCACCAGGTTCACGCCCGGATGGCTGGCGTGGTGCTCCTGCAGCCAGGCGCGCCACGCGGGGGCATCGGGCACCAACAGTTCTTCCAATGGGATCGCCATGGACCCATCATTCCACCCCCACTGGGGGCAAGCGGCGGGGGCCCTTGTGGCAATGAGGGCTATATTGCTAGCATCCGTTACATGGCACCGAGCAGGGACGAGCACACAGACAAAATCCAATTCAACGTCTATCTTCCGGCCCCCTTGGTGCGCCGAGTGAAGCACGCCGCCGTAGACGACGGCAGCAGCCTGTCGGCCTTTGTCGAAAAAGCCCTGGCCGAGTACCTGGAACGGCACTGATGTTGCGTGTCAGGCCCGTGGTGGGCACCCCGCATGCAGGGGCCTGGGCCGAGCTGCTCCTGGCCCTTGGCCTTGCGGAATTGCAGCACGGTATTTCCGGCGAACGGTGCCTTGCCGCCGGCTCGGGACGCGTTCTCATCCGCCCGGCACCGGCCTTCACTGTCACACTGGGCTTTGAGGTGCGAGACCTGGACAAGTTTGCGCGGTGGACCCGCAGCGACGGCACCGAGGTGCTTCTGCGCACCACGGACGCCGGACCCATCGGGCAGATCACCGCCGATGACCGGCTGGAATTCACGGCCACCCCGGTGGACACCAATGTCACCGCCGGCTCGGGGCTTCAGTCCACGCCGGGTTCGCTCGGCGTGCTGGCTGTATGGAACACTCCCGACGTGCCGGGCTCCGCGCAGACGCTGCGAAACATCGGCGCGATTCAATCCCCCGGTGGGCAAGGAGCATCGGGAGCGCACTTCAGGGCCAAACATGGCGGGTACGTGGACCTGCGTCCCGCCGCAGCCACCCGGGTCGACCTGGAATTCGGCATCGACGGCGACGCCGGGCACCTGGCCGCGCGGTTGGAGGCCGCCGGACTGCGCCCGCGCTTCGCCACGGGGACCCACGGCCGGACACTGCTGGTAGCGCACCCGGATGGCGGGGACCTGCGGGTCGCCGAACGCCACCACCATGCCCAAAGCCCGGCACCGCGGGAATAGCCCGGACGGCGCACCTGTTGCCACCGGGCATGAGCAAACTCTTTACTCCGGTCGACCTTGCCGCGCCGACGGGCCCGGGCCTGACGCTTCGGAACCGCACCGTGCTGGCACCCATGTGCCAATACTCGGTCGCCAATCGCGACGGCGTGCCGCACACCTGGCACCTGGCCCACCTGGGTGCCCGCGCCGCCGGCGGCTTCGGCCTGGTTTTCACCGAGGCCGCCGCGGTCACCGCCCAGGGACGCATCAGCGATAGGGATGCCGGCATCTGGAACGATGACCAGTCCCGGGCGTGGGCCCCCATTGTCGACTTCATCCACTCCCAGGGCGCGGCAGCCGGCATCCAGCTGGCCCATGCCGGTGCCAAGGCCTCGACGCATGCCTGGCTGCCGCACCACGCTGCCGCCGGAGAGGTCGGCAGCCTCGGCGAGGAGAACGGCGGGTGGGAAACCGCCGCCCCTTCGGAAACCGATGTCTTCGGGCTCGACTCCCCCGTCGCCATGAGCGGTGAGCAGATTGCCGCATCGATCCGGGACTGGGCCGAGGCAGCGCGCCGGGCCGACGAAGCGGGGTTCGATGTCGTCCAGATCCATGCGGCGCACGGCTACCTGATCCACCAGTTCCTTTCGCCGCTGACCAACACCCGCACGGATGAATACGGCGGAAGCTTCGGGAACCGCACCCGGTATGCGCGCGAGGTGATCACCGCGGTGCGTGCGACGTGGCCGGCCCACAAACCGCTGGCGATCCGCTTCTCCGGGGATGACTGGGTCGATGGAGGGTGGCGGATCCAGGACACCGCGCGCTTCGCCGCCGAGGCCTTCGAATTGGGCGTCACGGCCTTCGACCTGTCCAGCGCGGGGATCGGCAAGTACCACGGGCCCAGCGGCCCGGGCTTCCAGGTGCCGCTGGCCACCGCCGTGAAGCAGGCGGTCCCGGCGGCCTTCGTGAGCGCCGTGGGCATGATCAAGGACCCCTCGCAGGCCGAACAGGTGCTGGTCACCGGTTCCGCCGACGGGGTGTCTATCGGCCGTGCTGCCCTGAAGAACCCGAACTGGCCGGCGGTTGCCGCCGCCGAGCTGGGTGCACCGCGCGAACAGGTGCCCTTCGCCGCCCAGTACTGGCGCGCCCACTGGTAGTCACACCGGTGCGGGGCATTCGGCCGGCTGCGCCGGCACGCGCGTCACCGACAGGACCGCCATTTCCCGCCCACGCAGACGGTGCGGGCCATCCGGGAGGGGGATTCCCGGGTGGCCCGCACCTAGATGAGGGGGGTTCTTCAGCGTCGCGGCGCGGTTGCTAGCCGCGCAGGTCCTTGCCCACGGACTCGGGCATCTTGTAGATGGTGAGCGCGCTGATGAGCAGTAGGACGATGGAGTAGATCGCGAAGACCGTTCCGCCGGTGGGGATGCCGAACCAGGCGTTGAACCCGGCCTGCAGGAAGGCAGCGGTGCCGCCGAAGGCCGCCACGGCGATGGCGTAGGGGATGGCCACGCCGATGGTGCGGATCGCGGTGGGGAACAGCTCGGCGTAGACGGCCGGAACGATCGAGGCGGAGGCGGCGATGAAGATGAGCATCACCGACATCGCGATGAACAGCTGCCAGGCCTCACCGCGCACCAGGGAGGACATCGGGAACTGCAGCACCGCGGCACCCAGTGCCGAGATCAGCAGGACCGGACGACGGCCGATGCGGTCCGAAAGCTTGCCCCAGAACGGCAGGGCGGCCATGAACACCAGGTTGGCGGCGACGCCGGTCCACAGCGCGGTGGCCGGATCCATCTTCAGGTTGGCGATCGCGTAGGCAGGGGTCGAAACGGACCAGATGTAGTAGACCACGGTCAGCCCGACGGTCAGTCCGATGACGCGCAGCGCCTGGCGCCAGTTGGCCATGATCTGCGAGATGACCGAGGGTCCCTTGTTGGCGGCGGCGGCCTTGGCCGACTTCTGCTCCTCGAACTGCTCGGTTTCCTTCAGTCGCGAGCGCATGATCAGCGTGTACAGGCCCATCAACGCACCGACGGCAAAGGGGATGCGCCAGCCGAAGGCACCCATCTGTTCCTTGGTCAGCACGACTGTCAGGATGGCCCCGAGCAGCGTTCCGGCAACAATGCCGGCGGTCCCGGAGAAGTACATGAGCGTGGAGTAGAACCCGCGCCTCGGGGCAGGGGCCACCTCGGCGAGGTAGGTCTGTGCGCTGGGCATCTCACCGCCGTGCGCCAGGCCCTGCAGCAGCCGGGCCACCAGCAGGATCAGCGAGGCGCCGGCCCCGATGCTGGCGTAGGTCGGGGTGATCGCGATGATTAGCGAACCGACCGAGGCCAGGCCCACGGCCATGGTCATGGCGGACTTGCGGCCGACCTTGTCGCCGATCAGGCCGAAGAAGGCACCGCCGAAGGGGCGGGCGACGAAGCCGACGGCGAAGATCGCCATGGTGGCCAGGAACGCGGAGGTCGGGTCGGCCTTGGAGAAGAGCTGGCCGGAAATGAAGGAGGCGAACGTGGCGTAGATGGCCCAGTCGAACCATTCCACGGCGTTGCCGGCGCCAATGCCCAGCAGGGTCTTGCGGGTGGACTGGCCGGAGACGCCGTGCGTGGCCTGTCCGGTGCTCTGCGTGCTGCCGGCCGGGGCCAGCTGTTCCTTGATGCTCATGGGCGTTGGATCCTAGATCTGTGTGGGAGTGTGGCGGGAGTTAGTTTGAAGCCAGGGAAGCGAGCTTGGCGGTGGCCAGCTGCGTGTAGAGCGCGGTACCGCGACCCAACACCGAATCGTCAAAACGTGCATACGGGGAGTGGTTGTATTGGGCCAACGCGGCATCCACGCCGGGGGTCAGCGCGGAGAGGAAGACAAAGGCGCCGGGAACCTCGTTGAGCACCCGGGAGAAGTCCTCGGACCCGGCCAGCGGGCTGGCCATCGTGGCGAAGGAATCGGTGCCGAAGAGCTCGCGCACCGCGGCAGATGCAAAATGGGTCTCGGCCTCGGTGTTGATCGTGGTGGGGTATTCGGTGCGGTATTCGACATCGACCTCCAGCCCGTGGGCCCGGGCGATGCCCTGCAGCAACGCGGGGACCGAGGCCTGGAGCGCATCGTGCGCCGCGTTGCTGAAGGAGCGGATGGTCGCCTCGAAGTAGGCGGTTTCGGGGATGATGTTGCGCACCGTCCCGGCCCGGAGCACTCCCACGGAGATCACCACGGGATCGAAGACGTCGAATTGACGGGTGACCATGACCTGCAGGGCGGTGACCATTTCCGCGGCGGCGGTGACCGGGTCCTTCGCGGCGAAGGGCGCCGAGCCGTGCCCGCCGGCGCCGCGCACCGTCACGAACAAGCCGTCGGACGCACTCATCACTGCGCCGGGCTTGGCGGTGAAGACGCCGGTGGATCCCATCGAGCTCATCACGTGCAGGCCGAAGGCCGCATCGACCTTCCTGCCGCTGGCCTCCAGCACGCCCTCGCGCACCATGTGCCCTGCCCCGTCCCAGCCTTCCTCGCCGGGTTGGAACATCAGCACCACGTCCCCGGCCAGGGAGTCGCGGCGTTCGGCCAACAGCGTGGCGGCGCCGGCCAGCATCGCGGTGTGCAGATCGTGTCCACAGGCATGCATGGTGTCGCCGGTCTGCGAGGCGAACTCGACGCCCGACTTCTCCCGCAGCGGCAACCCGTCCATGTCCCCGCGCAACAACACCGCTGGGCGCTCGCCGGCAGTTGCATCGACGGCTCCGCCGCGCAACACGGCGGTCACCGAGGTGAGGTCGGTGCCCAGGGAAATCTCGTATCCCAGTGGCTCGAGCCATTGCAGCACGCGCTCCTGGGTGCGTGGCAGCTGCAGGCCGGTTTCGGGCTCGCGGTGCAGCGCGTGGCGCAGGCGGACGATCTCGGGTTCGAGTTCGCGTGCGTCCTGCAGGATTGCGGTGGTGGCGGTGCTCATGCCGTGTGGTCTCTTCCTGGGATTCCGAGCCCACCGAGCCGGTGAGCTACATCACTATCGAGCGTGGGGCATGCCGTGGATAATGGAGAAAGATTCACGGATAATTGCACAAACCGGTCTTGAAACCACGATTTTTTGCGCATGAGGAAAAGGGGATCCTATGGAGTTACCGGCCGAGGACCTGCAGCTCGTGCATGCGCTGCAAATCGCGCCGCGGGCCAATTGGGCCGAACTGGGGTCGATCCTCGGACGGCACCCGGCAACCCTCTCCGCCCGCTGGAATCGGCTGCGCGAGGACCGCATGGCCTGGATCCTGGGACACCTCGGCGGCCACCCCGAGCAGCATTGCACGGCATTCGTCGAGATCGTGGCGGACCCGGCGCTGGTCGATGAGGCGCGCGTGGACCTGTGCGCAATCACGGAGGTGCTGACGGTTGACGACGCCACCAGCAGCGCCGATTTCCGGCTCACCTGCCTGGCCGCCGACTGGTTGACCATGGCCCGCGAAATCCTCCCGCGCATCAAGGCGGCCCGCGGCGTCCAGCGCACCAAGGTCTCACTGTGCACCAAGCTTTACGCCACGGGAAATGTGTGGCGGCTGGATGTGCTCTCCCGCGCCCAACAAGCCCAGCTGCAACGCCTCAACCACCCGCCCCTGGCGCAGCCGACCATCATCCCGGACACGTTGTGGCCCATGCTGCGCGTGTTGATGCACGATGGCCGGGCCACCGCCTCGGAGATCGCGCAGGCCACCGGCCAGCACCCCTCGACCACCGGGAGGGCACTGAAGACCGCACTGGACACCGGCATGGTGACGCTGCGCTGCGAGCTGGCGAGCCACTACACGGGCTACCCGCTGACCGTGCAATGGTTCGCGAAAATTCCCGCCGGCAAGGCCGATGCCGTGGCGGCATTCCTGATGGAGCATCGGACCCTGCGGCTCTGTGCCTCAACGACGGGCGCATCGAACATGACGTTCACGATGCAGCTGCGCACCCCGGCTGACATTGCCGACCTCGAGGCCAGGCTGGCCGACCGGGTCCCCGGAGTGGACATCATCGAGGCATGCGTGGGTGTGCATTCCTTCAAGCGCATGGGCTGGATGCTTGATCCGGAGGGGCGCCCCACCGGGGAGGTCGTGACCTGATCCGTCACGGGAAGGCACGGCTTAAACAACGCTTCCCCCGCCATCCCCCGCAAAAAAGGGGGGAATGACAGGGGAACCGTCCAACGGAAACCCGGTACCCGGGCGCTGGTTCCTAGTGCGCGTGCTGCTCGGCGGCGTCCGTGGCCGGCACCTTGGCCTTCGTCAGGAACAGGGCGATGACCACCATGCCCACGGCGCAGATCGAGGCCACCAGGAAGCCGGCGGAGAAGCCGTTGATCTGGGCCTGGATGGGGTCGGTTCCGGCCGCGGCACCTGCGCCGATCCGCGAGGCCAGGACGCCGACCAGCAATGCGGTTCCGGCAGCGCCGCCCAGCTGCTGCAGGGTGGAGAGCACCGCGGAGCCGTGGGAATGCAGGGAATGCGGCAGCGGGTTCAGTGCCGTGGTGAACGCCGGGGTGAAGATCAGCGCCAGCGCCAGCGACATGGTCAGGTGCAGCGCGATGATCACGCCGAGGGCGGTCTCGGCGCCCAGCAGGCGCGAATAGCCGAAGAGCACCAGCACCAGGATCACGGTTCCCGGGATCATCAGCGGGCGCGGGCCAACCCGGTCGAAGAGCCGACCGACGAACGGGGCCAGCAGACCCATGAGCAGCCCGCCGGGCAACAGCATCAGGCCGGTGGCCAGGGTGTCCAGGCCGCGCACGTTTTGCAGGTACAGCGGCAGCAGGATGATCACGCCGAAGAGCGCCACCATGGCCAGCACCATCAGCGAGAGCGACAGGGTGAAGGGGCGGTAGGTGAAGGTGCGCAGGTCAAGCAGCGCATGGTTCTTCTTCTGCAGGCGCAGCTGCAGCATGGTGAAGGCCACCAGCGAGAGCACTGCAACCACCAAGATGGACAGCGTCTGCCCGTCCAGCCCGTTGGCCGAGAGTCGGCTGAGTCCGAAGACCAGTCCGCCAAAGGCCGGGATGGACAACAACACCGAGGGGATTGACAGCGGCATCGTGGAGGCCTCGGCGACCTTGTTCAGACGCGGTGCACCAATGAACAGTGCCGCCAAGGCGATCGGCGCGACGATCAGGAACATGAAGCGCCACGACAGCGAATGCAGGATGAGACCCGAGATGGTCGGGCCGATGGCCGGGGCCACGGAAATCACGATCGACACGTTGCCCATGATGACCCCGCGCCTGTGGGCGGGCACCAGGTCCAGGATCGTGGTCATCAGCAGCGGCATCATGATCGCCGTGCCGGAAGCCTGGATGACACGGGCAACCAAGAGCAGGCCGAAGCCCGGGGCCGCGGCGGCCAGCAGCGTGCCCAGGGAGAACAATCCCATCGCCAGCATGAACACCCCGCGGGTGCTGAAGCGCTGGAGCAGGAAACCTGTGGCCGGGATGACCACGGCCATGGTGAGCATGAAGATCGTCGCAAGCCACTGGATGGCCTCCTCGCTGACCTTGAACTCGTGCATGAGCACCGGCAGCGCCACGTTCATGATGGTTTCGTTGAGGATCACCACGAACGCGGAAACGATCAGCACCGTGATGGTGGCCAGATCCTTGGGGTTGAGTTTGGTGCCGGTCTCGGTCACGGTCGGTGGCCTCTTCCATGAAAAGTGGGGGGTGGGCTTTTGCGGAACATTTCATTCTAGCGTCGGGGGGCGACGGTTGATTCCCGAAAGTGAAAAACATCCCCGGAATCACACAACACGGTCCGCGACGTGGCCCGCCGACCCCCGGATGGGACAAGATGGAGACATGAACGTTCGCACTCCGGATCCCTATCCCGGCTGGCTGTCCGACGAAGACCTCTACGAGGCCCGCGCCCGGCTGCCCATGCTCTACATCGAAGCCATCCCGGTGCGCCTGGATCCGCTCGGTTATGTCACCGAGATCGGCCTGCTGCTGACGGCCGATCCCGAAGGGCGGATGCTGCGCACCTTCGTTTCGGGCCGTGTGATGTACCGAGAGACCATCCGTGCGGCGCTGACCCGCCACATCGAGAAGGACCTGGGGCCGATGGCCATGCCACAGTTGCCGCCGTCCCCGGCACCCTTCACCGTGGCGGAGTATTTCCCGTCCCCCTCGGAAACCGGGTTGACCGACGAACGGCAGCACGCCGTTGCGCTGGCTTACATCGTGCCGGTGCGCGGCGAATGCTCCCCGCGCCAGGACGCGCTTGAACTAACCTGGCTGACGCCCGAGGAGGCGCTGAGCCCGAGCATCCAGGAGGAGTTCGCCGGCGGCCGGGAGAATTTGGTTCGCCAGGCGCTCGCCCACGTCGGCTACGTCCGCTAACATGCTGAACGGCGCCGCCTGCTAACCGATTTCGGGCAGCAGGCGGCGGCGGAACCAGGCCCCGTAAAGCGATCCGAGCAGCACCACCAGCATGCCCACGAGGGCTCCGATGATGGTTTCGAGCATCCGGTCGTAGAGCAACACGTTGTTCAACCCCGTCCCGAAGGAGACACCCACCAGGGCCAGCGGCGTGACGAAGATCTGGGCCAGAAAATAGTTGCGCGCTATGAACATCTCGGCAGCGAACTGCAGCAGCCCGATCATGGCCAGCAGCACCCAGACGGGCGGCGCGAAGGCGATGATGGCCGCCATCAACACCAACCCGGTGAGCGTGCCAAGGATACGGTGGACGCCGCGACGCACGCGGTGCCTGGTGGTGTGGCCCACCAGCGGCACGACAGCCGCCACCATGGCCCAGTAGCTGTGACCGGTGGACAGCGCCGGGGCCAGCAGGTTGGCGATGGATCCGGCCAGCCCCGCAGCGAGCAGGTACAGCAGCGCCTCGTTCCAGATCGCCAGGCGAACGGGCCGCGACAGCGGGGCCGGGGCGAGGTACGGGCCCCAGGATGTCCCCTTGGCGAAGAGCGACCCGGAGAATCCCAGGACTATCGCGAACAGTACCGCGCCCAGCGCGGCGGCCATTGATTCGGCCAGCGGTGGCTGGTGCGGCATCGAGGCGATGGCAGCGAAGGCAAAGATATGGAAGAGCGACCCGCCGGGGCGCAATTGCAGGAACCCGGTGAGGACCGAGCAAATCCCGGAAACCACTGTCGTAAGCCCGACGATCATCCAGGCACTTGCCGCAGGGTCGTCGTGGTTTACGAGGTAGTGCGAGGCCAGCGCGGCGGCAAGGATCACCGCCAGGAACAGGCCGCCGGCCTTTGACTGGGCCACTAGCCGGTTTGCGTAGCCAGGAACCCGGCCGTAAACACCTGTGAAGGCGCCAAAGATCACGAAGACCATCAGGTCCAGACGGTCGATGGCCAGCAGGGCAAAGAGCGGAACAAAGATCCCCACGGCCGTGCGCAACGCGATCCAGTGGTCGTTGTGTGCCGGCCCCAGGGTCAGCAATCCATCAAAGTTCTTGCCCATGCGTGTGGTTCGTCGCCGTTCTCTCGGTCCTGCATTTCCTTACACCTTCGTCCAACGCTACGCCGCGAATCCCCTCGAAGGCGGCTCTTGTGAGGGAAGGAATAGCGCGGGGTGAGCCACCGCACGCGCCGGTTTTTGCCGCCATGCCGGGGGCATGCGGCACACTAGGTAGGTGCCGAACGATTCTTTTGATGCCACTGCCCCCCATCCGCGCCAGGACGAGTTCTCCTTCGACGTCGGAACCCGGCTGACCCGCACCGACGGTTCGGTGTCCAACGGACGCACGGGCGTGATCACCACCCCGCACGGGCAGATCAAGACACCGGCATTCATTGCCGTTGGTACCAAGGCGACGGTCAAGGCCCTGCTGCCCGAATCCGTGGCCGAACTTGGGGCGCAGGCGGTGCTGGCCAACGCCTACCACCTTTACCTTCAGCCCGGGGCCGACATCCTTGACACCGCCGGCGGGCTGGGAAAGTTCATGAACTGGTCCGGACCCACCTTCACCGATTCGGGCGGATTCCAGGTCATGAGCCTGGGCTCGGGATTCAAGAAGGTGATCGACATGAAATCGGTGGACCAGTCCGGTCCCGACGACGCGGTGGCCCCGGGCAAGGAACGCCTGGCCAACGTGGATGACGACGGCGTCTGGTTCAAGAGCCACATCGACGGCAACAAGCACCGCTTCAGCCCGGAGGTGTCGATGAACGTGCAGCACAAGATCGGCGCCGACATCATGTTCGCCTTCGATGAGCTGACCACGCTGCAGAATTCCCGCGGCTACCAGGTCGAGTCGCTCGAACGCACCCGCCTGTGGGCCGAGCGTTGCGTGGCAGAGCACTTCAACCTCACCGATTCCCGCGTGGGCAAGGACTACCAGGCGCTCTTTGGCGTGATCCAGGGCGCCCAGTACGAAGACCTGCGCCGCCAGGCCTGCCGGGACCTCGGCGCCATGGCTTTTGACGGTTTCGGGATCGGGGGCGCGCTGGAAAAGGAAAACCTGGGCACCATCGTGGGTTGGTGCGCCGAGGAACTTCCGGAGAACAAGCCGCGCCACCTGCTGGGGATCTCCGAGCCCGACGACCTCTTCACGGCCATCGAGAACGGCGCGGACACCTTTGACTGTGTTTCCCCCACCCGGGTGGCCCGCAACTCGGCGTTCTACACTCCCCACGGCCGGTTCAACCTTTCGGGCCAGCGATACAAGACTGACTTCACTCCCCTGTCCGAGGAGTGCGACTGCTACACCTGCCAGCACTACACGCGCGCCTACATCCACCACCTTTTCAAGGCCAAGGAGCTTCTCAGCCACACGCTGATTTCCATCCACAACGAGCGCTTCGTGGTGAAGATGGTCGACGACGCCCGTGCGGCCATCGAGGACGGCACCTTCTACGAGCTTAAGGAACGTGTCCACTCCCGCTACTACGCCGGCGCTCCGGACCCGCAGGGCCTGGAAACCGTCTCCGCCTAAGCCGCCGAAGCGGGCCTAGCCCGCGGGGCTGCCCTTTCTTGGCCGCAGCCTGCGAACGCCAATAAGCAACAGCACGGCCAGCCCCACGGCTACCAGCAGGACCAGCACGGGCAAGGCGATGGCCAGCAGGCTCAGGCCCAGCGATGCCCCGTCCTCGGCGGTGCTCGCCACCGGGGCGGCAACCCCGGCCGTGCCCAGGTTCAACAGCGGTCTCGACCCTGACTTGAGCAGGTGGAACGCCAGTGCGATCGCCGCGCCTATGAGCAGCGGCACCCACTGGGCCGAGCCGAAGGTGTCGCCGGGGTCGGCCACGGCAACGGTCTCGGATCCGACGCCGGAGGCAAAGACGAGTCCGCCGGAGGCCGGGCGCACCACCGTTTGCAGTGCGTCGTTGACCGAGTCAACCACCGGAATCTTATCTGCCACGACCTCGATGACCAGCAGCACCGCCAGTATTCCCAGCGCCCAGCCGTTGGAAAGCCAGCCCCATCCCTCGGGCAGCGCCACCCATGAGGTGAAGCGGTTCAGCAACCCCAGCACGAGCAGGGGAATATACGCGTTCAGTCCCGCGGCCGAGCTCAGCCCGGCGGCCGTGAGTAGTTCCATGTGCCCAGAATAGGCGCAGCCGGGGACGCAATCACCGCAACGTGCCGGTGCCGCCATTGTCCAACGGCCAAACACCCTGATCATCCAATACCGCGCGTGCCATGCCCCGGGAGCATCGAAAAGGCGATGGCTCCTTCGCCAAGTGAAAGCGAAGAGGCCACCGCCTCCGTATTCGTGTTGCGGTTTGCCTACGCGACGCCGTCCGACACGGGGGCATGCAGCTCGTAGCTGGGTTCACGGCGCTTGAACCAGCGGATCACCAGCGTGGTCACCGGGACAAAGAGGAACTCCACAGCAGTCTTGTAGACGAACCCGACCACCACGTAATTGATGAACGTGGGAATGTCGGTGATTCCGATGACGGTGGCGGCAATCGAGCAGAAGATCAGGGTGTCGGCGAATTCGCCCACCCCGGTGGAGCTCATCAGGCGGCCCACCAGCCCGCGTTCGCCGAAGCGTTCCTTCATCTTCACCAGCACCCAGGAGTTCAGGGTCTGCCCGACCAGGAAGCCGAGCAGCGAGGCCAGCACGATGAGCCAGACCGGGCCCAGCGTGCGTTCGAGGGCTTCCTGCCCGTCGTACCATTCGGCCGCGGGCAGCTGGATCATGATCCAGAAGCACAGGGTGGAGAAGGCCGCCAGTGCAAAGGTGGTGATGATGGCGCGGCGGGCGACCTTGAATCCGTAGACCTCGGAAATGACGTCACCGAGGATGTAGGCCAAGGGGAAGAGGAAGAACCCTCCGTCGGTGACGATGGGGCCGAAGGTGACGCCCTTGGCGGCACCGACGTTGGAAAGGATGACCACGACGGCCATCAGTGCAAGCACTGTCGAAAAGTAGGGGCTTCCCGCGGACGCAAAAATGGCACGCGGGGCCTTCGGACGTTGTGTTGTTGAGGCGGTGTTTTCGCCCATGGTGATTCCCAATCGAAGAAGTGGTTCGCCAAGCCGGTCCCGGCGCAACGACTCCCGCCGCGATCGACGCAGCCAAGGAAATCGGGGTCGTGGGGACCACTCGCTGTATTAGCACTTGAGCTTCAAGTATCCCATGCCTTCGCTGCCTCCGATTTGGCGCTTTCGCGATCCCGGGGCCCCATAGAGCCATCGCATTGGGCCTTTCAAGGCCTGCATACCGGAGATCTTGGTTTTGAACGCGTTCAAAACTGGCTATGATTGAGACCAATGCCCAGCGTGGAAAGGAGCTCCGTGGGAAAGCCGACCGCCAAGAGCGCCCATACGCGCCAGCTGCTGCTGGACACGGCCATTGGGCTCTTCGCCGCCAAGGGATTCGCAGGGACCACAATGCGCTCGATTGCCCAGGAATCCGGGCTTTCCCTGGGCAATGCCTACTACTATTTCGATTCCAAGGACGCCATCGTCCATGAGTTGTTCCGCCAGCTAATCGAGGAGCACCGGACGGCTACTTGGCCATTGTTGGTGCCAGGGAACAACCTCGAGACGAACCTGCGCATTGCGTTGGGCAAAGGCCTGGACATCATGACGCCCTTCCGCGAGTTCGGACCCGCGTTTATTCGGACGGCCTTTTCCGGTTCCAACGCAGAGCTCGGCAATGTCCAGCGAGCCATGGAACTCGGATTGTGGCGCCAGGTGGTGACGGCCAGCAGGCCCCTGCCCCCGTTGGCCATTCGAACGGAACTGCCCCAATTGCTGTGGCTGGTTCAACGGGGCATTCTCCTTTTCTGGGCCTACGACTCGTCCCCGGGTGCCGCACGCAGCCTGCGGCTCATCAAGAACGTTGCCCCGGTGGTCGCGCGCTTGGTAGTGCTCTCGCGAATGCCCGTGGTCCGCAGCATCCTCGACGACGTGCTCTCTCTGGTGCGCACCGCAACCTAGGCCTCTCCCTCTTCCAATTCCCTGCCCTGCCGAACGGGCAACCCCGGATTCGGCAGCTTCAGGCGTAGAGTCGGAGGTGAAGCCTCGCACGGGGCGCGAAACGCAACGGTCGCCACAGATCAGCGCTCATTTTGTGTCCCGAGTCGCCATTCCGTTGCCCGTCCATGGAACAGGAGCCGCCAGATGCCATTCGAGTCCTCAAACCTTCCTCCCTGGGTCCATGCTTTTGCCCTGATTCGCGACCGCACGGTGGTCCGCGACGAAGCCGGACGACTGCATAGCATCGCCGAAGACGGAAGCGACTACGAAATCATCAGCACCTGGCCCGTTCCCGAGGAACTGCCCACCCTGCTGGGAGATCCAGGGCTTTCGGGGCATCAGGGACAGACCAGGCTGACGTTCCTGGGTTCCCCGGACGGGGTCGCGAGCCGGGAACTTGCCGCACGGGGCTGGAGCCTGAGCGATCGGCGCGTCCTGCTGGTGGCGCTTGCCAACGACGTGGAGCAGGTGGCTGTGCTGCCGGAAACGGCAAGCCTATTCGAGGCCCCCATGAACGACTACGACGTGGTCGAAATCGCGGATTTCGACGCTCCTGTCGGCCGAGGCCGGATCCGCTTCGCCGAGGGGTTCGCGCTCCTGTGCGACCCAAGCATCACCGCCACTTCCAATGTCGAGCAGTTCCGCGCCGCGATCCTTGCGAACCTTGCCGCCACGGCGGCACGCCAGGGGCTGCCGGTGCTTTTCATGGTCACCGCAGCCGACACCGCCGCCGGCACGCGTTCCGAACGAGGCGCCGGATGGTCAAATGCGACCCAGCTGACCACCTTCACCAGGTCTTAGTTCCCGTTTACTGTGCCCGGCGCGGCACCGGACAACCCCGTGCGTGTGGGCCCCGCGGGAAACCGCCTAAAATGAATGCATGACTTCTGCCTCCACCGGGATCCGTCCCGCCGTTACCCTGACCATCGCCGGCTCCGAAGCAACCGGCGGCGCCGGCGCCCAGGCCGACCTGAAGACGTTCCAGGAATTGGGCACCTACGGGATCGTTGCCCTGACCTGCATTGTGTCCTTCAACCCGAAGGACAACTGGAACCACCGTTTCGTGCCGGTGGAGACGCAGGTGATTGCCGACCAGCTCGAGGCGATCCAGACTTGCTATGCCGGGGACCTGAAGACCGTCAAGCTGGGCATGATGGGTTGCCCTGCCACCATCAACACGGTTGCGGCCGCGCTCAAGGACCAGGCATGGGACAACGTCGTGCTGGATCCGGTGTTGATTTGCAAGGGCCAGGAACCGGGCCACGCCCTGGACACCGACGAAGCGCTCAAGTCGACCCTGCTGCCGCTTGCAACGTTCGTCACGCCGAACCACTTCGAGGCCGAGTCCCTTTCCGGGATGAGCATCAACAACGTCGAGGACCTGACCGAGGCCGCCAAGAAGATCCATGCGCTCTCCGGTGCGGCGGTGCTGGCCAAGGGCGGTGTCCGACTCTCCGGCAGCGATGCCGTGGACGTGTTCTACGACGGCGAGACCCTCGAGGTGTTGTCCGCCCCGAAGGTGGGGGAAGTCGCCGTGTCGGGTGCCGGTTGCTCGCTGGCAGCGGCCATCACCGCCGAGCTGGCCAAGGGCGAGTCGCCATTGCAGGCGGCACGCAACGCCAAGGCCTTTGTCACCGAGGGCATCAAGAACCGCGTTTCCTCCGCAGCCCCCTTCGATGCCTTGTGGCAGGGCGGCTCGCGCTAGGAATTTCACACACCGCAGGTTGGTTGAAGCGCTGGTCCCGTGCATGCACGGGACCAGCGCTTTTGCGTTTCCCCAAAAAACGCCCGCGGAACACCGGCATCCAGCCCGAAAACCGTTTCGACGGCGTCCTTGCCCGATGCCATCTGCACGTTTCCGGACGCAGTGCCGGCGCTCCGGGCGGCCAACCTCCCCAAGAGGTTCGCCGACTGACCACAGGTTATCGATCCCCGCCGACACTTTGCCGGGACACATTCGGGGAAATCTCAAACAACCCCTTGATATGTGCCTCGGCTCACATAAGATATGCGTGGGACGGACACCGATAAGCAGCCATGGGTTTCCTCCCGCGTCACTCCCTTCGGATACAAGGAGAACCATGTCCAACCCGCGTCGTCACAGACTTGCGCGGACGATCCTGGCTTCGGCCTCGGGGCTTGCCCTGGCCGTCACCATGTCCGTCCCTTCCCTTGCGGCACCACCCACGATCGACCCGGCACCAGGGTCGGATTCACCATCCCTGGGGGGACTCGCCCCCAAGGCATTGAAGGACCTGAAGGTCTCCGGCCCCCTGTCCGTGGCCAAGGGAGAAGTCTCTGTCTATGTGCAGTTCGAGGGCGAAGGCGCCTTCGAAGCGACCCAGCCGGAAAGCGCCAAAGCCCCGCGGGGCAAGTCGGTCAAGAACCCCGCCAAGGTCAAGGAAATCCGCGACGGCATCAAGGCCAAGGGCAAGTCTGCGGCCAAGGCCGCCAAGGCCGATGTCATCTACACGACCACCAATTCGCTTCCGGGCGTGGCACTGCGCGGGGACGCCGAGGCATTGCGCGCCCTGGCCGCGCGTCCCGACGTCAAGAAGATCACCGCGATCGTGCCCAAGACGCAGGAGAACAAGAACGCCGACATCGACACCCGCGCCCTCGAGGCGTGGACAGCGCTGAAGGAAACAGGCGAGGGCATCAGGATCGCGGTGCTGGATACCGGCATCGACTACACGCATGCCGGCTTCGGCGGCCCGGGCACACTCCAGGCCTACTCCGAGGCGAAGTCCTCCGATGTCCTGCCGGCCAGGGACTCCGGGCTGTATGACCCGGCCAAGTTCATCGGCGGCTGGGACCTGGTGGGCGATGACTACAACGCCGACCCGAGCGCACCGGACTACCAGCCGGTTCCCCGTCCCGATTCCAACCCGCTGGATTGCGCAGCCTCAGGCCACGGCACCCATGTCGCAGGGTCTGCCGCCGGGAACGGCGTGAATGCCGACGGGAGCACGTTCACCGGGGACTACACCAAGCTCACCGCCGATGAGGTGGCGGGCATGCGCATCGGCCCGGGCAGCGCACCGGAAGCCGCCTTGGTCGGTATCCGCGTCTTTGGCTGCGGCGGCTCCTCCGCCGTGGTCGGCCAGGCCCTTGACTACGTCCTGGATCCCAACAACGACGGCAACTTCGATGACCGCGCCCAGGTCGTAAACATGTCGCTCGGTTCGGACCATGCACCCGCGGACGACCCGGAAAACGACATCGTCAACGCACTGACCGACCTGGGCATCCTCTCGGTCGTGGCCTCCGGAAACGCCGGGGACGTCACCGACGTCGGCGGCTCGCCGGGCAACGCCCGCTCCTCGCTCACCGTCGCCAATTCCGTGGCCTCCAGGGTCACCCTCGATGGCATCACCGTCAATGCCCCTGCCGACGTCGCCGGAACCGCGGCCGGGCAATACTCGGCCAACTTCAACTACACCACCGCCGACCCGGCCACGCTCACCGGCGAGGTCATCATGGCCCCGGCCGCCAACGCCTTCGGCTGCACCGCCTTTGAGCCCGGTTCCCTGACCGGCAAGTGGGTCTGGCTGCAGTGGAGCGAAAACCTCGAGTTCCCCTGTGGCTCGGGTACCCGCTTCAACAACGCCGAGGCCGCTGGTGCCACCGGCGTCATCCTGGACGCCGAGGTCTCGGTCTTCGAGGCAGGCATCGCCGGCAATTCCACGATCCCCGGAGCGCAGTTCACCAAGGCCTACTCCGACCAGCTGCGTCCCGCGGCCCAGGCCGGAACGCTGAACGTCACCCTTGACCCGGCCATGGTCGGAACCGCATCGAGCGAGTCCGGACTCGGGGACACCCTGAACTCGTCCTCCTCACGCGGAGTGCACGGCTCGGAGGGCGTGGTGAAGCCCGACGTCGCGGCCCCCGGCACGCTCATCGGCTCCGTCGGTGTCGGAACCGGCACCGGCCCGGCCGTCAAGTCCGGCACCTCCATGGCGACCCCGCACACCGCGGGCATTGCCGCCCTCGTGGCCGGCAGCGGCGACTACACCGCACTTGAGGTCAAGTCCATCGTGATGAACACCGCGACGGTGGACATCCTCGCCGCCAACGGCCAGGCCTACGGGCCCAACCGCGTGGGCTCCGGCCGCGTCGTGGCGGACGCCGCGATCAGCACCCCGGCCTATGCCTACGCCACTGACGATCCGGACCTGACCACCGTGGTCTTCGGGGTCATCGAGGTGGACAAGAACAAGTACAAAGCCACCAAGTCCATCACCGTGGTCAACAAGTCCGATGAGACCCAGACCTATAACGTGAAGTACGTGCCGGCCACCAAGATCCCCGGCGCAAGCTACAGCCTGGACCGGAACACGGTCACGCTCAAGGCCGGGGCCAGCACCAAGGTCAACGTCACCCTGAACGTCGACGCACGCAAGTACGCCAAGACCATCGATCCGACCATGGACCGGGCCCAGCTTGGCCTGCCGCGGGCCTGGGTCGCCGATGTCTCGGGCCGCGTGGAGCTTTCCAGCTCCACGGCCCCGACGCTGCGCGTCCCGGTGCATGCAGCACCGAAGCTGGTCTCCGACATGGCGGCCAAGAAGGTCAAGTTCGCCAAGGGCGCGACTTCCGGCACCATCGACATGGCCGGCGACGACATCCGCGCAGGTTCCGGAGACACCCAGGTGGTTTCGCTGGTCTCTGCCTTCGAGCACGGCGCCTCCTCGGACCGCCTGCCCGACAGCACCGACGATGTTCCCGGGGCCCGTGAGATGGACCTGCAGCACGTCGGAGCGGCGTCCACCGCCCCCACCACGGGAGCAGCCGACGGCCTGCTGAACTTCGGTGTCAGCACCTGGGGCAACTGGGCCCACCTGGCCGGCGCCACCGAGGTCAACATCGAGATCGACACCAACGGCGACTCGGTGGCCGACTTCGTCACCTTCAACACCTACGCTGACGAACTGGACGCGGACCTGGTGGCCACCTACAGCCTGCAGTCCTTCGAACAGGTGGACCTGCAGCTGCTCAACGGCCTGACCGGTGACGTGGACTCCAACACCTTCGACACCAACGTGGCAGGCTTCCCGGTGTCGCTGGCGGCGCTGGGACTGGACGGATCCAGTGCCCCGATTTCCTACCGCGTGAGCACGTACTCCTTCTACAACTCCGATGAATCCGGTGCCCTGGCCCCGGTGGACGAGACCGATTGGATCGACTTCAATGCGATCGCCCCGGCCTTGTCCTTCGCCGGTGCCGGAACCGTGTTTGCCGACTTGGACAAGAACAAGCTGACCGCCACCGTCGCCCCGGAAGCCACCGATGCCAAGGCCCTGTTCCTGCACCTGCACAACGCCTCTGGCAATCGCGCCCAGCTGGTGGATGTGGAGGTTCGCAAGTAGCACGGACCAACGGTGCCGAATGAACGATCGGCACCCAAGGACGCGGCCCGGGGCCTGGACAGTGGAATTCCATTCGCTGTCCCGGCCCCGGGCCGCGCCTTTTCCGCTATACCGACGGCCTTCGGGACTAGGCTCGGAGCCATGGACGACGCGTTGGCCTTCGAGGTCCTTCTCCGGCAGCTTCCCACCGGTTCGGTGGCGGCCTATCGCGGCCCCCGGGACGGGGCCCGCATACAGGTTTCCGGTCCCGCCGAGCCGTTGCCGGTCTTCAGCGTGACCAAGATGTTCGTTGCCGCCGGCGTCCTGCGTGCCGTCGATGCCGGGCTGCTCACACTCGCCGATCCCCTGGCCTCGCGATTGCCCGGTGCCCCAACGGGCTGCACGATCGCCCAAGTGCTGACGCACACCGCGGGGCTGGGCAACTACACCGCCAACCCGGATTACCAGCGCGCCATCAGCGCGGATCCCGGCGAACCCTGGGAGCTGGAGGAAATTTCCGCAGCCAGCACCCGGGAGACGCCTGGCACATTCTCCTATGGCAACACGGGATACTGGTACCTGGGAGCCATGCTGGAGGGAATCACGGGCATGTCCCTGGGCCAATACCTGCATCGGGAGATCTTCGAGCCCGCGGACATGACCTCGACCCGCTACCCGGAACCCGAAACCCGAAACCTCGCTGACCCCTTCCGGATACTCGACCCTGTGGGCGGGACCAGCCGGCGCGGCCTTCTCCACACCCGCGGATCTACTGGGGTTCGGGGATCTCTTCGCGGAATCCAACCCGCTCTTCCCGTCGGCACTGTCCAACGCCGCGCGCGCGGCGTTCATGGATTCGGTTCCCGTGCAGGCGCCGGCACCCTGGAAAGAACCGCGCTACGGCGCCGGTGTCATGATCGACGCCGGGCTGGGGCTCTGGGGGCATGGAGGATCCGGGCCCGGCTACAGGAGCGCCGTCTTCACCTCCCCGGCCACCGGTGCCGCGGCCGCGCTCATTTGTCCCGGCCAGACGGATTTCAGGCCGGAGTCCGCCCTGCTTTCGTTGCTCGGATCCCATGGTTGACGACACCCGCACGTGGGCGCAGGATCGAGGCCGGGAGGGCCGCCCCTAGCGGCGTTCCTTGACCTCGAGCACCCGCAGTGCCGCGGAGTCGATGATGCGGGCAAAAGCCGGGTCCTTGCTCGCCTTGGCATGCAACGCCTTGGCTATGGCCGGCATGTTGCCGGCATTGACGCAGAGCATCATGGTGCCTCCTGCCTCGAAGAAGCGCAAGGCACGGGCACTGGGGGCCCAAGGATCCAGCTGCGCGGCCTCGCACATGTCGTCGGAAACGATGATTCCGTCGAACCCAAGGTCCTCGCGCAGCATCCCGCGCATGACGGTCGAGGAGAACGGAGCGATGTTCTTGGCGTCGATCTTGGCATAGTAGGCATTCGAGACCATTACCCAGTCGTTGCCGGCGGCGATTCCGTCCTTGAATGGCTTGAGGTAGGCGTCGTGCCGGGTGGTCCGGGTGTCGGTGACATTCCTTGTGGTGTCGGTGTTCTTGGTGACGCGGCCAAGGCCGGGGAAATGCTTGATCACCGGGTCCACACCAGCCGCCAGCATCCCGGCGGAAAATGCGCGGGAAGCCGCCGAGACGGTATCTGGGTCGTACCCGTATTCACGTTTCCAGTATCCGATGGGCGCATTGGAGGGGGCGAACGCGGCCGAAGTGACAGTGTCCGCGACCGGTGCAAGGTTGACGTTGATTCCCGCCTCAGCAAGTTCTTGGCCCCAGTCAGAGGCCTCCTCACGTAGCGTTTGGGTGGCCCAGCCGCCCTGGGTCAGTGCGGCCGGCAAGGTTGAAAAGCCACTGCCCTTCAGGACCTGGACCGAGCCGCCTTCCTGGTCGGTTGCCACAAACGGGTCGATATCCGCCGACAGGGTTTTGGAGATGGTGGATTCGACCTTGTCGACCACTGCGGCCGTTGTCGTGTTGCCGGCGCCGCTTCTGCCCTTCAGGAAGAAATTCCCCAGGGCATGCTCCGCAATGACCGCCCGGTCGGCCGAGCTGCTTCCGGTGGCCGGGACGCCGACCATGAGAACCTGCCCGATTTTTTCTTCCAGGCCCATGGAATCGAGGGTCTTTTCGGCGGCGCTTTGCTGCGGGGCGGACGTGGGTCCGTTGCCGGGTGTTGTCTGGCTCTGGTTCGGGTCCGTCGATGGGGTCGGGCTGGAAGAAGGGGCGGTGTTCCCGGGCGCCGACGTACCGGCGCTGTCTGTCGGTGCCGGTGCCGGGGAAGGGGTGCAACCGGCCAACACCAGTGCTGTAAGGACCACCAGTGGCAATATCCTGCACCGCAGGGAAATTTTTGCTCGTGAAATGCTCATGGTGCGCAGCCTCTTTTCTCAACCACCTTCAGCGTGCCAGAAAAATGCGCGGACGGTGGCACCCAGACCCACCAATCGTGACGAGACACTCATTGTTCTCGACGTCTTCCCCGTCCAGGGATTGCCACGGGGATTTCAACCGGGTCGATTTCATGGAAAGTTCTTGTTGCCGCCTGACGCAGTTTCCCCGGCACCCGGCCAAGCTGTCGGAGGGCAAGCCTATGCTGGGCACAGGACATTTCAAGGAGGAACCAATTGGCACCGAGCGCACTCCTCAGAACGACGACCACTGAGGGCACGCTGCAGTCGGGTATTTCCCGCCGGCATGCCCCGGAAGAACCGTCCGACACCGAGCTGGTTCCAGATGTCTGGCAGATGCCGTCCCGCGGTATTGAATGGTGCGATTGCGGACAGCACCATGCCGTTGACCGGAAAATCGTGCTCGACTTTGCAGAAGCCGTAGTCGAAGACCGGGAATGGATGACCCACGACGAAGTCATTGATACAGCCATGGACCTGTGGAACTACGTGTCGGTGTGCGAGTTCTTCCTCATGGGTATCCGGCGCTCGGCGAGCGCTGTGAACGGCGGACCGGCAGTGAAGTACCGCTTCGAACGCGGACTGGAAATCGTGGCGTTCTTTTCCAAGACTTGGCAGGGCTGCCCGGAGGAAATCTGTGCCTCCGTCCGAGACCGAGACAGCTAGGCCTTCACCACGGGGATTTCCGCCCAATCGGTAGTGAACTTGGGCGAGGAGAACTCCCGCTTCATCGACCAGCCCGGTTCCACTGCCAGTCCCCCGGAACCGAGTCCGATGGATTTGTTCCCGAATTTGGCCTTGACGGCACCCAGTACGTCGCCGACATGCTTTGTCGAAATGTCCTGTTCAAAGATTCCGAAGGCGGCCTGCCCGGGGTCGGGCTGCAAGGCGGAAAGCACGACTCCTCCGCGCACGTATGCGGCGCCGGGCCGCATGATTTCGCGCATGGCTCCAACGGCCAGGCGGGTCAGCAGGATTGGGTCCTGGGTCGGTGAGGGAAGCTTGAGCGTCACCGACGGAAACGAGGCTTCCCCTCCGGCAAAGCGGCTGGTCCCTGCGGTGACGGTGAGTAGCGTGGCCCAAAGCCCATCAGACATCAGCCGGGCCGCACCCCGCTGGGCATAGATCGACATGACCTCGACCATGTCCTCGATGGTGCTCACCGGGCTGGAGAAGGACCGCGAGTACATGATCTGCTGCTTGTCGGCGCGTTCTTCGTTGTGGGGAATGCACGGGGTTCCGTTGAGTTCCAGGACCGTGCGTTGGAGGACCACGGAGAACTTCTTGCGGATCTCGGTGACATCCGCTGCCTTGAGGTCCGCGATGCTGGCGATGCCCATCCCGGCAAGTTTGGTACCGGTGCGGGCTCCGACTCCCCACAGGTCGGTGACGGGGACGCGGGACTGGATGTTCTCGATGAGGCCCGGATCCATGGAGTCCATGGAGCACACACCGCCCAGATGCGTATTGTGCTTGGCCACGTGGTTGGCGAACTTCGCCAGGGTCTTGGTCGGGGCCACTCCCACGCAGACAGGAACCCCTACCCCTCGTCCCACGGCCGCGCGGATGCGTGTGGCCAGCTCACCGAGCTGGTCGGGATTGCCTTGGATGCCCAGGAAGGACTCGTCGATGGAGTAGACCTCTTGCCAGGTGCCAAACCGCGAGAGGACCTCCATGACCCGGGCGCTCATGTCCCCATACAGTTCGTAGTTGCTCGAGCGCACGGCCATGCCATGGCTTTGGATGAATTGCTTGACCTGGAAGAACGGTGCGCCCGTGGTGATGCCCAGGTCCTTGGCCTCCTGCGAGCGCGCGACAACGCAGCCGTCGTTGTTTGAAAGCACCACAACCGGCCTGCCGTTGAGTTTGGGGTCGAAGGCCCGCTCGCAGGAAACATAGAAATTGTTGACGTCCACGAGCGCGATCCGGTCGGTCATCGGGCCTCCCCTGCCGAAGGTTCGCTCCGGGACCAATGCCGCTCACCCGGCACAGGGCATTTGGCAGCGGTGTGGCTACGCACGTCGATGCGCTCCAGGTGACGTGGCGCGCGCCCCTCTCGGTTCGGTCGCCGACGACTCAAACATGGTGCAGGCATCTGGTGACCACGCCCCAAATGGTGGTTTCCTCGGTCACGGCCTCGGCCCGCTCCTGCGGCTGCTCGTCGCTGCATAAGACCATAGTGCCGCGGGTGGACACGAGGCGGCGGATGACCAGCTCGCCGTCCTGGACGGCGATGACCACCGATCCGTCGCGTGGGGCCAAGGCCCGGTCCACGATGACTTCGTCTCCGTGGCTGATTCCGGAAGAGGCCATGGCATTCCCGGAGACCCGCATCAGGAATGTCGACGTCCTGTCCCGAATCAAGAGGCGGTTCAGGTCGATTCCTCCGCTGTAGTAGTCCCTGGCCGGCGAGGGAAACCCCATGGCCTCAACGGCTCCAACGGGCCCCTGGGATTCCGGCTGCGGGGGCGGCGGCTGCGGCTGGTCCATTCCGAACATAGACCCCGCCCTTCCTAGAACATAGATTCGATACTCCAGCTTATCAGCGGAAATGCTCGCGGAGGGCATCGCTAGCGGAATTCCGGGACGCCTTCATCGGGGTCGGACCTGCCTGCCGACGGGTCTCTCGAGGCGTCGGCGCCACCCGTTCCGCTGGTCCTGCGGACGGCGGCACGAAGCCACCCGATCAGCAACAATGCGCCGACCAGTGCCGTCCAGGCCCACGACGGAACGGCTGCGTCAACTTGCCTTCCCAGGTTTTCAAATGCGGCGATCCAGTTCGAGGGCAACAGCTCGGGCACGGCGGCCATGCCATTGGTGAAGATGAGGATCCAACCAACGAGCACGGTGACCGCCCCCATCGCCAAGGAGGTCGTGTGCAGGCGCAACCTGCCCACACGGAATCGCCGCCCTCGCATCCATGAAAGGGAACGGTGGCCGAGTTTGCGGACCAGTAGGGCAATGAACATGATCGGCAGCACCATGCCTAGGCCGTAAAGCCCCAACAGCGTTCCGCCGCGGGCCGGGGACGCGGAAGACAGTGCGAGGGTAAGGATCGCGCCCAACACCGGGCCCGTGCAGAATCCAGCCACGCCGGAAACGGCACCCAGGGCAAATGTGCCGGCGAGCGATCCGGCGACGGGCCGGGGCCGGCCCGGAACCAGACGGAAAAAATCTATCCCTCCGCCAAACGCCGAGAGCAGCCCCAGGGCAACAAGCACCCATCCGGCTCCGCCGAGCAAGACGCCGCGGTCAATGGTGAAGGTTCCGCCCAGCCATCCCATACCCAGTCCGAGCGGGACCAGGGTGGCTAGCAGGCCCGCCAGGAACACGGAACCAAGGCTCAGGAGCCTGGCACGCGAGGTCGCGATGTTGGCGAAGAACGCCGGCAGCAACAATGCATTGCAGGGGCTGAGTACGCCAAGCATTCCACCGATCAATGCATAGGCGAACCCGATTTCCACGGCGCTCAGCGGCCCAGTTCTTCGTCGATGGCCCGCACGAAGACATCCAGCGGCTGGGCACCGATGATCGGGCGACCATTGACGATGAAGGTCGGGGTGCCGGTGACGCCCAGGGCGCTGGCCTCGTCGTGGTTCTTTTGGACCAGCGCGGCAGTATCCGCGTGCTCCGCATCTGCAACGAACCGCTTCGCGTCGACCCCAATGCGTTGGGCCAGCTTCTTGATTCCCTCTTCGGAGTAGTCGGCGTCCTTCGCGGTGGCGCCCTTGGCGAAGATCGCGTCGTGGAAGGCCTGGTACTTTCCTTGCTTTCCGGCCGCGACGGCAAGTTCGGCGCTTTGCCGCGAGTTCTCGCCAAAGAACATGATGTCGCGATACTCGATGCGCAGTCGGCCGCCATCCACGTACGCCTCCAGCAGCTCCGGCAGGGATTCCGACGCCCATTTGGCGCAATAGCCGCACTGGTAGTCGGAATAGGTCACCATCACAACCGGCGCATCGAGTGCGCCGACCGCCGTGGGGTCGCCGGGGTCGAGCCGCTCCACGTTGATTCGTTGCCCGGTGGCCGATGGCTCCGGTTCACTGGGGCTTTCAGGGGCAACCGCGGCGGCCGGTGCCGGCCCGGCACCTCCGGACCCCGCTATTTGCATGCCGATGACAATGCCCAGGACCAGGGCGACCGGAATCGGCAGGATCCAGAACCACGGCAGCTTGGCCTTGGCGGGTGTTGCGGGTGTATCCGTCATGTTCGAGACACCGGTTCCTTCCGGATTGGGGCCTCCTCCCCCGTCGTGACGTGGCGTACGGATAGGCGAAGGCCTGCCATGGCGGAAGGTGGGCTTGGGGGGTCCTCTCTCGAACGTATCGAAGCGCACCGCACTTGGCGAATCCACGGCAGCCCTCCCCCCGCTACGCGCAGGGCCAAGCGGTCGCCAATTGCGGCGGCGCCTCGGCCCGGTCGCACAACGTCGGCGGTTGCCGGGGCGAAGGACCGGTGCCGAGCAGGGTTTTCATCGCCCGTGAAGCAGGCCTTGTCCCTGCCCCGAGGCCAACCTGGGCTCCGACAAATTACTTGTTGGCCCGGGAGGCAGAGATCTCAGCGTGGATGTGGTCCATGTGCCGCGTGGTGTCGTTCCATCCGCGCGAGGATTCCAGGTGCTTGCCCCAGCCACTGGTTGAATATGGTCCCCATTGGCCGTCCTCGGCCAGCCACAGCTCATCGCGCCAGATCAGGTAACTGATGCCCAGCCGTTTGTGGTTTTCCACCAAGTACTTGGCCATCCGGTCGCCCGCCTCGATGCCGGCGGCCGAGGAATAATCCTTGATCATGAAGTCGGCGGCCAGGCCGGCGCTGTGACCGATAGAGCCGGCGCGCGAACCGCCTACGCTGCTGATCCCGGCCCCGAAGAGGTCCTGGACTTCCCGGATCATGGCCCGGGTCATCGGCTGCAGCTCCTTCGGGGCTTGGTACTGGACGCTGGTCAGCAGCGTGTTCTTGATCCAGCCCGTTCCCTTCGAGGTCTTGACCTGCGACCAGCCGCCGGAGGTTTTCAGGTAGGTCGTTTTTTGGTTTGCCGGGATGACGCCCAAGGTGCTGAAAGCGGTTGAGGGGCCGGTGCGGACGTTGGCTGCATAGGCGGTCCACCGGTACGAGGTGGAATTGTTGCCCGGTTCGCTGCTGGCCAAGGATGAACTGGGGAGCCAGCCCTGACCGGTCGGCGTCTCAATGAAGGACCAGTTGCCGGAACTCTTGATCAGCCGGACCTTTGTCCCGCCGGTTTGCACCGCGAGGCGCTTGGAGGATAGCGAGGCCTGGGCATACATCGGCTGGGTGCCGTCCACCCAGCGATTGGCGCCGGCGACCGGAGCGGGGCCGGGTGCCTGGCCCGTGCTCTTCGTCAAGTAGTTGGAACTCACCCAACCGGTCCGCGAACCGGCCTTGACCTCCCACCAAACACCGCTGGCCTTGCCCGTCCGGGTAACCGCCGTGCCCTTGGCAAGAACCGTCAACGACCTGGAATGCGTGCCCGGATCCTGCCGCAGGTTCAAGTTCGCACTCGTCCGATGCGTCGCAGCCGACGTGGGAGCC
>NZ_JBIXLM010000011.1:0-109054 GCF_045798545.1 Paeniglutamicibacter sp. ORCA_105
GCCCCCCCCCCGGGCGCCCCCCGGGGGGGGGGGGCCCCGCCACGTTCCCCGACCGCGTGGACCGGATGTCCTGCGTCGGCTTACTCGGGCCAGGCCGATCCCTGGATGACCTCAACGAAGTCGCCACGCTTGAACCCCGGGACAAAGTGGGCCAGCACGTCGGCCTTCACGTTGCCGAAGGTCGTGTCGGGCCGGTCCTTGAGACCGTTGGTGAAGGCTGCCAAGATCTGGTTTTTGAAGTCGGGGCGCGGGTGTGCTGCTACGACTGCATTGCGCTGCTCGTCAGTGATGGCGTCGTAGCCGATGCCCAGCACGTCGAGCTCGACACCGCGGGTGACCAACGCGATCTCTGGTGCCATGTGCAGCGGGATTTCCGGGGTGGTGTGCAGGGCGATGCCCGACCACACCTTGTCGGCGGCCTCGCCGGTGATGCCGTAGTCCCCCAGGAAGCGGCGTGCCTCGTCGGCTGCGTCGATCTCGAAGCGCTGGTCCGTCCGGGCGAACTTGTCCGTGAGTCCGAGGTCGTGGAACATCGCCCCGATGTACAGCAGCTCGGGATCGTAGTCGAGCCCTTGTTCCAGGCCGCGCAGCGCTCCGAAGACAAACACTCGTCGGGAATGGTTGTACACGAGCTCGGTGGCCACCTCGCGCAAGAGCTCGGTGGCGTCGCGGGCCATCTTGCTGTCGGGGATCCGGATACCTGCGATGGTTTCGGTCATGAGTGCTTTCCGCCTTCTAAAACTCGTTTTGCCAATGGTGCTTCTTCCATCCTGCCCGAGCGGGCTATGCTGGCGACATGTCTTTATTGCCTAGTTTCCCTCGATTTCGGACATGAGTCTTCGAATCGGCATGATGGTCTTCGACGGCATGACGATGCTTGATGCGAGCGGGCCAGCCGAAGTGTTCAATCTCGCCGACCCCGAACGGCAGCACTATGAGGTCGTATGCATCTCGCCCGCAGGAGGTCCGGTGGTTTCCTCCTCGGGGCTGGAGCTCTCGCGGACGATCCCTGCCGTCGATGCCGGAGCGTTGGACACTTTACTTGTTGTCGGAGGGGCATCCCTCCCGCACGGCGGGGTGCCCCCGGATCTCCTGAATGCCGTGGAATCCCTCGCTCCCGGCACGCGACGGGTCGCCTCGGTGTGCACCGGGGCGTTCGTCCTGGCGGAGCTGGGATACCTCAATGACCGTCGGGCGACGACCCATTGGCGCCATGCACATACCCTGGCGGCACGGTATCCACGCATCACCGTCGAACCGGACGTCATCCACATCCGGGACGGACGCTACCTGACCTCGGCGGGAATCAGTGCCGGCATCGACCTCACTCTGGCCATGGTCGAAGAGGACCTCGGCGTCCAGACCGCCCGGGAGACTGCCCGCGAACTGGTGGTGTTCATGCACCGCCCCGGTGGCCAGACGCAGTTCTCAACCGCACTGACCACCCCGCCGGTACAGACCGGCAAGTTGCGGAGTATCATGGACTCGATCCTGGTCAATCCGGCTTACGAACACACCGTTGCCTCGATGGGAGCATCTGCAGGGGTGAGCGTGCGCCACCTGAACCGGATGTTCCAAGCCGAAGCCGGCACGACGCCGGCACGCTGGCTCGAACGGGTGCGCGTCGATGCGGCCCAGTCGCTCATCCTTGATGGCCACCCCATCACCCTCGTGGCACAGCTGAGCGGATTCGGCAGCGACGAGACGCTGCGGCGGGCTTTCGCCCGGCAACTCGACACAACGCCAACCAGCTTCCGGGACCGCTTTGCCACAACTAGGAAGGCCCGTGCAGTCACCGGCGGCCCCTCCACCCATGACAGCTCGTCAGCACGGCCCGGACCTGGCGCGAAACCTTGACGAGACTCTTCCCACCGGGCGGTCTTGGGTTCCACCCAGGCATCCGGCGGACCACTATGCGCCCGGGGACGGGTTCGGCCTTCTTCCGGGAGGCAAACGCGGTGAGGTCGATTTCGGCGAACCATCAGATGACCAGCAGAATCCCGCTCGCCCCCCTTGGATATGGACACGATGATAGGGGATGCCTTCCAAGGCTGTGGGCGGGATCTGGGCGATGGCTCGCTTCATGGCCGGGTCCGTGCACACCGTCACCGATGCTCCGGCGCCCGTTGCCAGGTCGGCTGATATCGGGCCGTGGCCGTGGTGGGCGGAATCGAAACGACACAGCACCTTCGCCCCGGATTGGCAATTTCCGTGGGAGCACCGGGCCTCGAAAACGAAGCTTCCTGGCGCACTTTAGAGAAACCAACGTACTTCCCCCAGGCTTCAGATACCTTCCTTCGAAAACAGCAAAAACCCCGCCGAAAAGCTTCGACGAGGCTCTCTGCAGTAAAAACCAAAAGCGCTTTTAGAGTGTAAGCGTGTAGACGACCAGCACGATCTCGGTGTTCGGGACGTACCAGTCGCGCTCGGCGGCATGCACGAAGCCGTCGGCCTCGTAGAGCGCGCGGGCGGCAGCCCAGTGGCCGCCGGTGGTCAGCGAGACGGTGTGCACGTCCTCGATCTCGCGGGCACGGGCGATGACGGCGCCCAGCAGGGCGCGGCCGGCACCCGAACGCTGCACGGCAGGATCCACCACCAGCATGCGGAATTCCAGCTCGCCGTCGAGGGCGATGTCCGCGTACTCGGTGCCTTCGCGCACCAGAGTGACTGACCCGATGACGACGCCGTCGCGCACGGCGACGAGGATCTCGGAGACGGCATGGCGCGCGGCAACCTGCTGCACGAACTGCAGGTACTCGTGGTCAGGGTTCTCAAAGTGCCCGGCGTGCAGGTAGGAGTCCACGGTGAT
This sequence comes from Paeniglutamicibacter sp. ORCA_105, assembly GCF_045798545.1. Classification (NCBI taxonomy): domain Bacteria; kingdom Bacillati; phylum Actinomycetota; class Actinomycetes; order Micrococcales; family Micrococcaceae; genus Paeniglutamicibacter; species Paeniglutamicibacter sp. ORCA_105. The sequence goes on from NZ_JBIXLM010000011.1 coordinate 2,810, forward strand.
CCGCGCAATGTGCGGGTAGTCGGATTCGGTGGCCGGCCGTATCAACAGGGTGCTGGAAGGTGCGAGCGTTGCTGTAGTCATTGCCTCCAAGTGTGACATCCCCGGGGCCCGGGGCTTCAGGGCGCAGGACACATGTAGCCAACTTCACTCCCCCGCCGGCCCACACGGCCACGCTGGCTGTCCGGCCCCTGGACCTTGGCCGCCCGCTATGGCCGGCACCATGCCGCCGGGCAAATGCAACCGCAATCGGTTTAGGGGTCGGACAAGGGATCGGACTACGCTGTCCCTTATGCCGTGGCACCGCCGCGGCAGCAACCGTTGGACACCTTGGGGCCTTCCAACGGTCCGCGCCCGGGATCCGCCGTGGTTTCACCGGCCGCCCCCGGACGTTGCCCCGCGACACCAGCAGGGCCTTCCTGCACCAGCGCAAAGGAACACACATGGAAGTACTGATCGCCACCACCGCCGAGGAAGCCGCCACGTTCGCCGCCGAGGCGGTGCTCGACGGGCTGCGAAGCCGCAGCAGCGGGGACAACGTCCTGGGCGTTGCCACCGGTTCCACCCCGCTGGGTCTCTACGCCGAGCTGGCCAAGGCCGTGAAGCGCGGCGAGGCCGACTTCGGCACGACCACGGCCTTCGCGCTGGATGAGTACGTCGGCCTGGAGGGCACCCACGAGCAGTCCTACCGCCAGACCCTGGTCACCGAGCTGTGCAACGTGATCGGCCTGCCGGAATCCAGGCTCAACACCCCCGACGGGTACGGCGAATCCGAGGCGCAGATCCGTGCGCAGGCAGCAGCCTATGATGCTGCCATCATCGAGGCGGGCGTCGACGTGCAGATCCTGGGCATCGGCACCAACGGCCACATCGGCTTCAATGAACCGGGCTCCTCGCTGCGCAGCCGCACGCGCATCAAGCGCCTGTCAGCGCAGACCCGCGTGGACAACGCCCGCTTCTTCGAGGGCCCGGACGCGGTCCCCACTCACTCGGTGACCCAGGGTCTGGGCACCATCCTCGAGGCCCGTCGCATGGTGCTGGTCGCCACCGGCAGCAAGAAGGCGGCCGCGATTGCCGCCGCCCTCGAGGGTCCGCTGTCCGCCGCCTGCCCCGGCTCGGTGCTGCAGTTGCATCCGGACGCAGTGGTGGTGCTCGACGAGGCAGCCGCCGCCGGGCTGAAGAACCGCAGCTACTACGACGATTCGGCCGCCGGGCTGCAGTTCGGCATCTAGCCCGAAGCGGTTTCTCCCCTCTCCTCGCTGGGGGGGCGCCGACGAAGCCCGCCGCCGCCGTGGTCCATCCACAGCCGCGGCGGGCTTTTGCATCACTGCCGGCTACTTCGCCGCGGGCGCTCCGGATGCCGGTTGATCGGCCGCAGGCACGTCACCCAAGGATGATTCGGCGGGCAACGCGTCGAAGTCCAGGTATCCGGCTGCCTGCCACCCCGGATTGGTCCGTGGGCGCAGCACCGGCAGCCCGGCCTCTGCGGCAATCAGGGCGCCTGCCGCCCAGTCGAATTCCTGGGTGCCGTACTCCGCGTAGGCATCGAGCGTGCCGTCGGCCACCAGGCACAAATCCAGCGCGGCAGAGCCGATGCGGCGGACATTGGCGAAGCCCGGCATCAGCCCCAGCAGCGCACCGACCTGGAACTGCCGACGGTCAGCGTCGTAGCCGAAGCCCGTGGCCAGCAGCCGACCTGCCTCCGCCTTGTCACCGCCCTGCAACCGCTGCGCCCGGGTGGCGCTGCCCCCGCGACGGGCATCGGACCCTGCCTCCAGCACCGAGTCGATGAGCCATGCCCCGTCACCGGCGGCTGCGTAGTACTCGACGCCCAGCGCCGGTGCGTTGATGGAGGCTGCAAGCCAGCCGTGGGTTCCCGCATCCATGGCGGCGGCATCGGCGGCCAGCGTGTTGCCCTCGGGCGTCGCGGTGGACGAGCGTGCGGAGGTGGCGGAGGCGGCGGCCTCGTCGAGTGGCCCGAACACCGCCACCGAGGTGCAGTAGTAGACAATGCCGCGCACGAAGTTGGCGGTGCCGTCCAGCGGGTCGATCGACCAGCGGTAGCCGGAGGGCTCCGCCGGGACGGTGCGCCCGTACTCCTCGCCGGTGATCGCGTCGTTGGGGCGCGCCGCGGCGATCACGTCGCGCACCGCCATTTCGGCCCGGCGGTCGAAGTCGGTGACCCAGTCCCCCGCGGCGCTCTTGGTGTCTGCAGCCACCTTGCCGCGGCCCCGCTCGGCCAACACCGCGGCGCCGGCCGCCGCAGCCTCGCGCGCCACGGCCAACAGCTCGCGGCCCAACGCCGCGGCCCGGTCCACAGGCGATTCGGCGGCACCCTGTGCCGATTGCAGGTGCTTCGGGTTCGTGCTCATGTGCTGCTCCTTGGTGGCTTGGGGGGCCGTGCTTGATGGCCGTGGGACCGGTCGTCGCCTTCCGGGCGGCAAGGTTCCTTGCCGTGGTGAATGTCGGTACGCGCAGGGGATCCAGGCGCCGGATCCCCCTGCGCGTCTAGGCCTCGGGGCTGGGGCGCCCCTGAACCGCGTCGGGCCCGCCGTCCAGCAGCAGCTTGAAGCCTTCCTCGTCGAGTACCTGCACGCCCAGGGCGATCGCCTTGTCCAGCTTGGACCCGGCAGCCTCGCCTGCAACCAGATAGGCAGTGTTCTTGGAGACCGACCCGGCGGCCTTGCCGCCGCGGATGATGATCGCTTCCTTGGCCGCGTCCCGGCTGTAGGTCGGCAGCGTGCCGGTGACCACGATGCTCATCCCCTCCAGGTGCTTGACGATGGACGTATCTTGCTCGTCCTTCATCAACACCCCCGCCGCCTTCCAGGCCGCAATGATGTCCCGGTGCCAGGCCACGGAGAACCACTCGATCAGTGCGTCGGCGATGATCGCGCCGACCCCGTCGACCTCGGCCAGCGCCTCACGGGAACCCTCGGCCTCAAGCGCCTCGATGATCTTCTCCATCGACCCGTACCGGGTGGCCAGCGAACGCGAGGCGGTGGGCCCCACGTGCCGGATGGACAATCCGACCAGCACCCGCCACAGGGGTTGGGTCTTGGCCTTTTCCAACTCGTCGAAGAGCTTTTTGGTGGTCACGGTCGGGCCCGAGGGCTTCTTGGCGGTTGCCTTGGAGTAGAAGTACGGAACCAGCTGGAATTTCCCGGTGCCCTCGCCCTTGGAGCGGATTTCTCGCCAGACGTGTACCTCTGCCAATTTCTCGCGCAGCGTGGAATCCGGGTTGCCCGCGGCCAAATCGAAGATGGCTGCCTCGTTGCGCAACGGGCCGGGGCCGGCCGGGGCGATGACCCCGCCGTTCTCGGCCGGATCCCCACCCGGGCCGATGGTCAGCGCCTGGGCTGCCTCATAGCCCAGCGCCTCGATGTCGAATGCGCCGCGCCCTCCCAGGTGGGCGACGCGTTCGGTCAGCTGCACCGGGCAGGATTCGGCGTTGGGGCAGCGGATGTCCACGTCGCCCTCCTTGGCCGGGGCCAGCGGCGTCCCGCAGGAGGGGCAAGTGGTGGGCATGAAGAATTCACGTTCGCTTCCCGTCCGCAGCGCCACGACGGGTCCGACGATTTCCGGGATCACGTCCCCGGCCTTGCGCAGGATCACGGTGTCCCCGATGAGCACGCCCTTGGCCTTGACGACGTCCTGGTTGTGCAACGTCGCAAAGCTGACGGTGGACCCGGCGACCAGCACCGGTTCCATCACCGCGTAGGGAGTCACTCGCCCGGTGCGGCCCACCTGCACCCGGATGTCGATCAACTTGGTGTTGACCTCTTCGGGCGGGTACTTGTAGGCCACTGCCCAGCGCGGGACGCGGGAGGTGAAGCCCAGGTTGCGCTGGATCTCGAACGCGTCGGTCTTCACCACGATTCCGTCGATCTCGTGCAGCAAGTCGTGGCGGTGCTCCCCGTTCTCCGCGATGAAGGCGAGCACCTCGTCCAGGGTGTCGACGACCTTGGAGTACGGCGAGACAGGCAGGCCCCAGGAGGCCATGAGCTCGTAGGTCTCCGACTGCGTGGCGGCGTCCAGGCCCGTCCGGACCCCCAGCCCGTGCACGAACATCTTCAACGGCCGCTTGGCCGTTTCCTTCGCATCCTTTTGCCGGATGGATCCCGCGGCGGCGTTGCGCGGGTTGGCCAGCGGCGCCTTGCCGGCCTCGATGAGCGCCGCGTTGTAGGCGGCGAAGTCGGCCGAGGGGATGAAGATCTCGCCGCGCACCTCGACCTCGGTGGGCCAGTTCTCCCCCACCAGCTGCGTGGGGATGTCCTTGATGGTAAGCACGTTGTGGGTGACGTCCTCCCCGGTGGTGCCGTCCCCGCGCGTGGCGGCACGCACCAGCTTTCCGTCGCGGTAGAGCAGGTTCACGGCAAGGCCATCGATCTTGACCTCGCAGAGCCACTTGAGTTCGTGGCCGGAGGCCCGCAGTGCGGCGTTCCCCGCGGTTTTTTCGCCCCACGCGGTGACCTCCTCGAGCGAGAACACGTCCTCGAGGGAGTACATGCGCGAGAGGTGCACCACCGGTGCGAAGGCCGCGGAGACCTCCCCGCCGACTTCTTGGGTGGGCGAGTCGTTCGCGACGATGGCAGGGTTCTGCGCCTCTAAGCGTTGGAGGCGCGAGTAGAGTTCGTCGAATTCCGCGTCACTGATCAGCGGGGCATCGTCGTTGTAGTACGCGGCACGGTGCTTGCGCACCTCGTCGATGAGCTGTAAGTATTCGACGCGCAGGGCCTCGTCCGGGACCACGGCCTCTGCCTCGAGTGCCTCGGCCAGGGCCGCGGTGTCCTCGGTCGGGCGGGTGTCAACGGGCTGGCTCTGGGCGGGCTGCGGGGTCGGCTCTTGGGGCATCACCCCTCCATTTTGCCCCAAACCACCCCCGGGTGCGTGTCCGGGCGCGGTGGGCGCGTGGCGCGCCGCTCCGGCGGTGCGCGATTACGCCCCGGGTGCCTCGATGTCGATGATGACCACCGAGATGTTGTCCCGGCCGCCGCTGGCCAGGGCGGCGTCGATAAGCCTGCCCACTGCCTCGGTGCGGTCGGGGGTCTGGGCCAGCAGCTCTTCCATGACCTCGTGCTCGACCTCGCCGGTGAGCCCGTCGGTGCACAGCAGGTAGCGGTCCCCGGGGCGCGGCAGGTGGAACTGGGTGTCCGGCACGGAGTTTCCGCCGGCCCCCAGCGCCCGGGTGATCAGGTTGCGCTGCGGGTGGATGCGCGCCTCGGCCTCTGAGATGATGCCGCCGTCGATGAGTTCCTGGACCGCCGAGTGGTCGCGGGTCAGCTGGGTCAGCACGCCGTCGCGCAATCGATAACCGCGCGAGTCGCCCACGTTCAGCAGCATCAGCCGCACCGGGTCCCCGGCAGTCCCGCCGGGCACGCCGCCGTCGGCGCCGGGGATCGGGGTGACCTTGGCCGAGGTCCCGGCGATCGTCATCGCCGCGGAACCCTTCGGTGCCGCGGGCACCGCGCCGGCCTTCGCGCGCGGCAGCACGTCGGTGGTGGGTTCGGGATCGGCCCGGTGGCCGGCCCCCTGGTCGGCGTCGCCGGATTCCAGGGTGCTGCCCAGGTAGCGCGCTTCCCCCACCGCGGGCAGCGGCAGGCGCGGTGCATGGGCCGAGGGTGGCACGGCGGGCAATTGCGCGGTGACCGGCGGGCCCGCCGGCTCCCCCGGCCATGCCCCGCCTTCCTCCTCGACGCGGACCAGGGCCAGCGCGCACAGGGTGGTGCCGCCGCGGGCGCCGGTGGCCTTGCGGATGCGGGCATCGGCGGCGGTGACCACGGCCAGGACGTCCCGGGCACGGGGCAGCTCGTCCGGGATATCCCCGGTGACGCCGGATCCGGCGGCGATTTCGTTCAGCGTCTCGATGCCGAGGCGGGAGGCCAGGTCGCCGGCCTCGTGCCCGCCCATGCCGTCGGCCACGGCAAATACGGTTCCGGCTTCCAGCACGCTGTCCTCGTTGACGGCGCGGCGCAGCCCGATGTCTGTTGCCGCCGCGGCACGCACCTGCCCGAATCCGTAGCCCATCTAGTCCAGCACCAGACCCGATCCGGTGCCAGGTGCCAGGCGGACCGGGGTCAGGTCCCCGAAGCCGCGGATGGCGGTGACTTCCTGGGGCTCGAGCACGAACCTGTCGTCCCCGGCCAGGGTGGAGGCGGTGAGCTCGTCGGTGAGCACCGTGCCGGGCTCGGCCAGCGAGGTCAGCCGGGCGGCAAGGTTGACCGTCGGCCCGTAGATGTCGCCCAGACGGGAGAGGACACGGCCCCAGACCACGGCAACGCGCGTGTTGGGCAGCAGCTCGTCGGCGGCGAACTCCCTGGACATCGCCAGGGAGATCTGCGCGCCGGCCTGCGGCGTCTCGGCCACAAAAAGCACCTCGTCGCCGACCGTCTTGACCAGCCGGCCACCGCCGATGGAGATGATCTCGGCGCACTTGGATTCAAAGCGCTGCACCAGCTGGGCCAGCGTTCGTTCGTTCATCCGGCGCGAGAGCGCAGTGTAGGAGACCAGGTCGGCGAAGCCGACGGCGCGTGCCAGCGGCAGCGGGGCGTCGTCCTCGGAACCGTCGCGGCCCTCGGCGGAGGCCGCCAGGCCGGTCTCGGCGCGTAGCACCAGCCGGTGCACGGCCGCGTTCAGCTGCCGCCGCCAGGAATAGACCAGCAAGTCCTCGAGCGGCTCGATGATCTCCGGCAGCAGGTTCACCAGGTTGCGGCGGGCCTCGGGGTCGCTCATCTTCTGGTTCTGCACCATGTCCTCGACCAGCGCCTCGACCTGCCAGACCACCATGCGGTCGGTCATCTGGCCGACGGACCGGGTCAGCGAGATCGCCGTTTCCTCGGTCAGTACTCCCTCGCGGACCATCTCAAGGATGGATTTGAGCGCTTCCTGGTCGACGGTGGTGAAGAAGACCTCTTCGTCGCCCAGGTTCGGGAAGCCCAGGGCGCGCCAAATCTTGCGGGCTGAAAGCAGCGAGACGCCTGCCCCGGCGGCCATTTCGCGTCGGCGCATGGTGCGATCGGCACCGAGCAGCCTGCGCTCCAGGTCGCGGACCGCGTCGCGGGCGGGCCCGGGCGTGGTCCGGCCGACCTGCTCGGGTCGTTTCATGGCCTCGACCAGGTCCCCGAGAGGGTCGGCGAGCGCCGGTGCCAGCTCCACTGCCGGCGCGGGCTCCGGATGCAGCGCGCCGTTGGCCTCAGGCGCCGGTGCGTCCGGGACATCGGAGGGGTGGCGTTGGGCCTGTGCACGTGCCGCGTCGCGGGCAGCGGTGGGCGCGACGGGTTGGGTTCCCGTCGCCGGCGACCGCTCACTCATGCTCAGTCCATTCTCTTTGTTGCTGCTCTGGGTAGTGCGATTCGTTCATTGGCCTCGTTGGCGGGTCCCCGTCAACGCGTTCTTCCATGTTTACACCATCAACCCGTGGGAAGTTCGGCAGGGCCGTGATGGCCGCGATGCAGTAATTGCGCATGCGGGCCACGGCCGGGACGTGCGGGATGTTGAAGCGTTGCTCGGCCAACACGACGGACAGCGTCCCGGGGGCGTTCTCCGGCGCGTTGGGCCTTACCACCGCAACAATATCGTGGATTGCGTACAACCCGATGGAATGTTGCCCGGCGGCCCGGCGTCCGCGCTTGGTGACGATGCGTTCGCTGGTCAGGTAGGTGTAGGTATTGGCCCAGCGGATCCAGGGCCGCAGGCACCAGATGACCAGCAGGGCGCCGGACACCACGGCCAGCAACGCCGCCAACAACGGCCGTCCCTCTTGGACCCATGGGGGCAGGTCGTTGCGAAGCAGCAGGCCCAGCAGGTAGCAGGCACCCGCCAGCAGGAGCAGGAAGCGGAGGAACGGGCCGCGCAGCACGCGCCGGTGGGCGCGGGTCTTGACGATGACTCGCTCGCGTTTCTCCAATGTCAACTTCACGTCCCGGCTCCTTCAACCCACACACCGGTTGTGCGTGCCGGTCTTGCTCCTTCAATGGTAGAGCCAGTGCACCCACGCTTTGGGTGGGCAGCCGCAAATCGTTGCGTGATCTGCCCTGCACGGCCCCTGGTTCCCGGCCCGACTGCTAGGCGTAGGAGCCGTCGCTGCGCCGCAGGTGGTAGACGTCCCCGGCCAGCACGCTGTGCACCTTGCCACCGGCTTCGCGCACGCTCAGGGAGCCTTCGGCATCCAGGTCGATGGCCGTGCCGCGCAACACCGTGCCGTTGGGCAGGTGCGCGTCGACTTCGTGCCCGATCGTCACCATGACCGAGCGCACCAGCTCGCGCAGCGTCATGGGTTCCGGGGAGTTGGCGGCGGCTGGGGCCTGAGGTGCCGCCTGCGCATACGCCGCGCGCGTCGCGGCATTGCCGCCGACCCCTTCGAAGGTCCGGAACAGGTGCACCACCCGGCGCAGGTAGCCGCCCAGCAACTCTGTCCGGTCAAAGGTGCCGGCCCCCAGCGTCGCCAGGCTGGCGGCGGTGTCCACCGGAAGCTCGTCGGCGGTGAGGGACACGTTGAGGCCTGCGCCGACGACGACCACCGGGCCTTGGGCCGTCATGACCAATTGCGCCAGCACGCCGCAGACCTTCCGGCCGCCGGCGACCACGTCGTTGGGCCATTTCAGGCCCGCTGCCATCCCTGCATCCTCCCGCAACGTCTGCACCATGGCGGTGGAGCACAGCATCGACAGCCAGGCCAGCCCCGATTGCTGGAATCCGGGTGCCGGGCGGAAGTAGATGCTGGTGGCCAGCGCACTGCGCGCCGGTGTTTGCCAGCCGCGCCCCAGCCTCCCGTGGCCGGCCTTTTGGTGTTCGGTGGTTTCCACGCTCAGGTTCGCCAGCGGGGCGTTGTGGGCACGCGCCGCGAGGTCGTCGTTGGTCGACCCCGTTTGTTCACTGATCCACAGCTCCCCTGCGCCCAGCTCTCCCATGATCCGGCGCAGCGTTGCCGCGTCCAGCGCCGCACGCCCATCTTCGGACGCGCCCGCGGAGGCGTCGGGTTCGGAGGTATGGCCGGGGTTCGGTTCAATGCTCATCCCCCAAGACTATCGACTCCCGCCGCCCCAGCCCGGTGCCCCGAACCACTCGGAGCCCGTCGACGGCCTCCCCCGGCAGCCAAGGCCGGATGCGGTCTTACAGGAAGATGTCGGGGACCAGGTCGGCTTCGGCGGCACCCATGGAATAGCCGGAGAAGTCGCTGACGCCCGCCGCGGCCAGTACTTCCTCGTCGGTGAAGAAGTTGCCGCTGCAGGCGCGGGCGTCACTGGTGAGGATCGCATGGGCTGCGTCGGCGACGATGCGCGCCGAGCGCGCGGCGCTGGCCATTTGGGCGCCGTGGGGCATGTTGCGGATCGCGGCGGTGTCGATCAGCGTGGCGGGCCACAACGAATTCACCCCGATGCCGGTGTCGCGAAGTTCCTCGGCCAGGCCCAAGGTCGTCATGCTCATCCCGTACTTGGCCATGGTGTAGGCAAGGTGCCGCCCCGCCCACTGCGGCGCCAGGTTCAAGGGTGGGGAGAGCGTGAGGATGTGCCCGTTTTCGCTGGCCCGTAAGTGTGGAAGTGCCATCTTGGAGAGCAGGAAGGTGCCGCGTACATTGATGTCCATCATCAGGTCGTACTTCTTCATCGACACCTCCTCGGTCTTCGACAGGTCGATGGCCGAGGCATTGTTGACCACCACGTCGATCCCGCCGAACCGCTCCTGTGTTTGGGTGACGGCCGCAATCACGTCCTCGTCGTTGCGCACGTCCCCCACGATGGCCAGGGATTGCCCGCCGGCGGCGGTGATTTCCTGCGCCGCGGTGAACACCGTGCCTTCGAGGTTCACCTGCGCGGTGGCGGTCTTGGCCATGATGGCCACATTCGCCCCGTCGGCCGCGGCACGCAGCGCGATGGCCAGCCCAATACCTCGGCTGCCTCCGCTCATGAGAATGGTCTTGCCCTTCAGGGGCTTGGCGTTGGCGGCGATGGCAGTGCGGGTCGATTCACTCATGTGAGCCACATTACGTGAAGTGTCGCCGGGAAAGCTACTCACGAGTAACTTAATTTATGGACGACTTGGCCCCCAACACGTCGCGATTTTGTAGCTTTCCTACACACAATTCGGTCCAGAGCCTCACTAGACTGGCCAAGGTGGCATTGTTGTTGTGCCTTTCCTACTATTTGTCTACTTCAAGGGAGCCATGGGATGACCCAGAGCCGCATCGCCGACGCAACGGATTCGATCGACCTGTCGACCACGGCAGGCAAGATCGCCGAATTCCGTCGCCGCGAAGCCCTCGCCCAGGCCCCCTCGGGTGCCGCGGCCATCGAAAAGCAGCATGCACGGGGCAAGCACACCGCCCGCGAGCGCATCGAAATGCTGATGGACGAGGGTTCATTCGTCGAATTCGATGCCCTGGCAGTACACCGCACTTCCGCCTTCGGCATGGACAAGAAGCGCCCCCTGGGTGATGGATTGGTCTCCGGCTATGGCACCGTCGACGGCCGCCAGGTCGCCGTCTACTCCCAGGACTTCACCGTCTACGGCGGCTCGTTGAGCCAGGTCAATGGCGAGAAAATCGTCAAGGTCCAGGAATTCGCGCTGCGCAACGGCTGCCCGGTCGTCGGCATCCTCGATGGCGGCGGCGCCCGCATCCAGGAGGGCGTGGCCTCGCTGGCCATGTTCGCCGACATCTTCCGCAACAACGTCCACGCCTCGGGCGTGGTCCCGCAGATCTCGCTCATCATGGGCCCGAGCGCCGGCGGCGCCGCCTACTCCCCCGCACTGACCGACTACGTGATCATGGTCGACAAGACCAGCCACATGTTCATCACCGGCCCCGACGTGATCAAGACCGTCACCGGCGAGGAAGTCGACATGGAGACCCTGGGCGGGGCGCGCCAGCACAACGCCAACACCGGCACCGCCACCTACCTGGCCACCGACGAATCCGACGCGATCGAGTTCTGCAAGGAACTGCTCGAGTTCCTGCCCTCGAACAACATCTCCGAGGCCCCGGCCGTGGAGTTCGACGAGGAGCTGGAGCTCACCGCTGCGGACCTCGAGCTGGACACGCTGATCCCCGATTCGGCGAACCAGCCCTACGACATGCGCAAGGTCATCGAGCACATCGTGGACGACGGCATCTTCCTGGAGATGCAGTCGCTGTACGCGCCCAACGTGATGATCGGCTATGCCCGTGTCGAGGGCGCAACCATCGGCATCGTCGCCAACCAGCCGATGCAGTTCGCCGGCACCCTGGACATTGCCGCATCCGAGAAGGCAGCCCGCTTTGTGCGCAACTGCGACGCCTTCAACATCCCGATCCTCACGCTCGTGGACGTCCCGGGCTTCCTTCCGGGCAAGGACCAGGAATTCCAGGGCATCATCCGCCGCGGCGCCAAGCTGCTCTACGCCTACGCCGAGGCCACCGTGCCGAAGCTGACGGTCATCACCCGCAAGGCCTACGGCGGAGCGTACATCGTGATGGGCTCCAAGAAGCTCGGCGCGGACATCAACGTGGCCTGGCCAACGGCACAGATCGGCGTCATGGGTGCCCAGGGCGCGGTCAACATCCTCTACCGCCGCGACCTGGCCGCGGTCGAGGCCGAGGGCGGGGACGTGGAGGCACGCCGCACCGAGATCATCGAGGGCTACGAGGCCGAACTGCTCAACCCCTACCAGGCCGCCGAGCTTGGCTACGTCGATGCGGTCATCGCCCCCTCCGACACCCGCCTGCAGATCGTGCGCGGGCTGCGTGCCACGCGGGACAAGCACGCCGCACTGCCGGCCAAGAAGCACGGGAACATCCCGCTGTGACCGGCAACCAGAACGCCCTGGCCGCCGCGCAGGCCATGGCGACGCAGCTATCCGTCACCCGCGGAAATCCCACGGCGGAGGAAGTGGCGGCCCTGGCCGCCGTCGTTTCCGCGCTGGCAATCCAGGACTCCGCCGCACCGGCACCGACCGGGACCGAACTGCGTCGCGGCAGACTCCGCCGCCGCCGGGCACTGAGCGCCTCCCCGCTGCCCTGGAAGGTCGGCCGGCACTAACGCAAGGCCCCCTCACCGCCACGCTGCGTGGCCGGTGGCTTCGGCCGGGACGCCGACAGGATGGCAATTTCCTGTCGGCACCCCGGCCTTTCGCGTTTCCGCGGAAAAGATTTCCCGCAAAAATCTTCAACAACGCTTTCAGAAGCGCCTAGGCTGTTGCCATGACCAACACCACACCGGCGCGCACGCCCAGCGCGATCGACGCCGTCGCCAACGAATACTTCGCCCGCCTGCTTGAACTCATCCCCGAATTCGCCACCGAGCTCGGCCTATCCGGCAACGAGGCCGCGTATACCGACCATTCCCCCGCCGGTGTCGCCGCCCTGACCGAGGCCGCACGCGATGCACTGGCGAAAATGGCACCGCTGACGCCGGAGGACAAAGTCGACGAGACCACCCTCGACGCCATGAACGAACGCCTGGGACTGGAAATCGAGATCGCGGAGACCCGGCGGACCGAGCTGAACAACATCGCCTCCCCCGCCCAGGAATTGCGCGCCATCTTCGACCTCATGCCGCAGGAAACCGCGGCCGACTACGCATTTGTTGCCGACCGGATGCACAACCTGCCCGCCGCCATGGACGGATATATCGCCTCGCTGCGCGAATCGGCGGCCCTGGGCCTGGTGGCGGCGGCCCGACAGGTGAAGAGCGTCATCACGCAGGCGCGCGACTATGCCAAGGACGGCGGCTTCTTCGACGGCCTCGCTGCGGCGGGCACCGAGGTCGACCCCGGGCTCGCCGAACGGCTGGAATCCGGCGCCGTCGCGGCCAACGCCGCCTATCTTCGCCTGGCCGAGGTGCTCGAGGACGAGCTGCTGCCCCTGGCACCGGAGAAGGATGCGGTGGGCAGGGAGTACTACGCGCTGATGTCCCGCCGCTTCCTGGGTGCCGCGGTGGACCTGGAGGAAACCTACGCCTGGGGTGTGAACGAGCTGGCGAACCTCATCGCCGAACAGGAGCGGGTCTCCGAGCAGATTTCCGCCGGGGCCGGCATCGCGGAGGCCAAGGAGATCCTGAACCGGGATGCGGCCCGGCAACTTTCCGGAACCGACGAGCTGCAGCGCTGGATGCAGGAAAAGTCCGATGCAGCCCTTGTCGCATTGGCCGGGACCCACTTTGAGATCCCTTCCCCAATGGACCGGATCCAGTGCATGATTGCGCCGACCCAGGAAGGCGGCATCTACTACACCGGCCCGTCCGAGGACTTTAGCCGCCCGGGACGCATGTGGTGGTCCGTGCCCGAGGGCGAGGACAGTTTCACCACGTGGTCCGAGCTGACCACCGTCTACCACGAGGGCGTTCCAGGCCACCACCTGCAGGTAGCCACCGCGGTGCTGGCCCGCGATACGCTCAACGACTGGCGCCGCCACGCCTGCTGGGTCTCGGGACACGGCGAAGGCTGGGCGCTGTACGCCGAACGCCTGATGCTCGACCTGGGCTTCCTGGCCGATCCAGGCGACTATATGGGCATGCTCGATGCCCAGCGGATGCGCGCTGCCCGCGTCGTCTTCGACATCGGCGTGCACCTGGAACTGGAAATCCCCGAGGCATGGGGCTCGGGGACCTGGGACAGCGAGAGCGGCTTCGAGTTCCTGAAAAAGAACCTGGATATCTCGTCCGGCCAACTGGAATTCGAATTCACGCGCTACCTCGGCTGGCCAGGCCAGGCACCGGCATACAAGGTGGGACAGCGATTGTGGGAGCAGATCCGCGCCGAACGCGAAGCCCGCAGCGGAGCCGACTTTGATCTGAAGGCGTTCCATACCCAGGCCCTCGGCGTCGGTTCGGTAGGCCTCGATACCCTGCGTCGGGCACTATTGGGCTGATCCTGAGCGAATCCGGAGACGTTGTCGGGGCGCCAATATCCCTGATCATCCAGGGATGGGCACCCCGGCAACGAACGCGTCTTCGATCCGCAGCCGACGATGGTCACGTGGATTGTGAGTTGGCTTTTCGCCGCTCAGCTCGCGACAGAAACGCCTATATTTTGCCTTTGCGTTGGATTAGAGGGTGAACGCTAGGGTGAATCGGAGCAAAATGGCTGATGTGGCAACGAATTTGCTGCCATAGTTAGGACTTGTTACAGCGAATTACGTCGAAGCGACCACAACTCGGGATTCCGGGAAACTCCACTTCACGTACAAAAGCGTTTATCGCCGGGGAATTCGCGGTACGGCATGGATGCAATGCTTGGGGGCTGCATCAGTGCCAACGGGATTATTTCCGAGTCTGGTTTGGTGGAAGCCCGATCCCCCGTAGTGCGGCGCATGCGAGCGCTCAGTACTTCCGGTGGATCATGCGACTGACAGAAACATCCTAGTCAATTGTCTCGGCGTCTCTGCTGAGAACCAGCCCTTGCACGCGCGCGGCATCGAGCGCGGACGCCCGATCGGACACTCCAAGCTTGCGGTAAATGCTCCGCAGTTGACTCTTGACCGTGTTGACCGAGACAAACTGTCGCTCGGCAATTTCCGCGGCACTCCCGGTGGACACCAATTCACCCAGCACCGCCAGTTCGCGGGAGCTAAGCACCGCGCGGCCCAAGCCTCCGGGAATGTTCGACACGGCATTCGGGTCGATCTTAAGCTCGATACGCATTTCCCTGGACACGGTCAGGATGCGTTCCAAATCCGGGGCGGGCAAGAGAATCAAGGCAAGGCCCAAACCGTATTCCTCACTCAGCGCGGCCACCATGCGCAGTGCGCCTCCAACTGCCTTCAGGTTGTTTTGTTGCAAGGTTGCGGCGAGCACCAGGACCGCTTGTTCAAAACGCCCGCGCGGCTGCACGGGCACCCCCATGGCCGTACACAAGCGCAACACTTCAGCTGCGTCGCCTTGGGCAAGTCGCACCCCTGCTTGGAACAACAAGCGGGAGGTCTCATCCGACAATTTCGTCGCGGCCTTGAATGCCTGGGAGGCGTCCCCCACTGCCAGGTTCAACAGGCACGATGCAGTGATCAGCATTTGCCTGCCGAACCGCTGCACCACCGGTTGTTCGCGTTCACGCAACAAGTAACCCTGCATCCGGACAAGAGAGGCTGTCGGTTCCCCGCGGATCACCGCGAGGAGCGCCTCGGCCAACCGGATGGAGGGCCAGAATTCGTTGTTGTGCTGCTCAATGCGCAAGAGCTCCACCCACCGCGCGGCATCGTCGAAACGATGTTCTTCCATGGCACACAGGAAGGATGCCGCCCTGTGGGGCGTGGCGAAATAGTGGTTGGCTGCAGGGTTGGACCAGTGCTCCGGCAAGGATTCGGCCAGTATTACGGAGGCTCGGCGAATATCACCATTGAGTGCGTAAAAATAGGCCTGGACTGTTTCGGCATAGTGGTCGCTCCCGTCACGATTGTGGCGCTGGTCGGCTGCCACACCCATCTCGGCCACGATCAGGGCTTCGTCGTCCACCCCGCCGGCATGCAGGCACAGTGCTAGCTGAATGAGCAGGGGTCCTTCAAAGGGACCGATCCCGTCGCGCTGCCCGGGCGACATCTCCCGGTACAACGCGATGCCACTACGGGCCGAACGCACCGAAGCCTCACCGATGCCGCTCAATCTCAGCGCCACGGATTCGACGGTGATCATGATCAGCCGGTCCGACGGCGGGGCCTTGCGACCCACGGTGCGTGCGCCGGCGGCGGCCAGGGCCAGCAATTCCAGGGTCTTGAGCTTGAATTTTCCGGTGGAGCTGTAGGCGACCGCCAGGCAAATGGCCAACAGCGGGTACCGGGCCAGGACCGTCAGGGGCAGGTCATCGAGCAGCACCGAACCGCGCGTTCCCAGTTCGCCGTCGAGGTATTCGTCGGCATGCATGCGCAGCACGTCGGAAGCCAATTGGAAATCGGGTGCCTCCAACGCGTGGCGCAGGGCGCGGAACGAAGAACCCTGGGTCATTTCGTACCGCGCGCTCAATCGGTGCAGGGCCGCCAAGCGTTCCGGTTCCGGTTCCAGATAGACACGCTTGAGCACTCGGCGCAGCACGGGGTGCAGGCAGTATTCCTCGTCCGGATTGCGCGACGACCGATACACCAGGCCACGGTCCTCGAGATCCGCGAGCCACCGTTCAACGTGACCCGAGGCCAGAAGCTCCAGCAAGGGCGCCGGCAATGTCGTGGGTACCGAGATCACGGCCAGGAAATCCAGCTGCCCGGGCTCCAAGCCTTCGCCTTCCAGCATCAATTTCATGTCACGTTCGACTGCACGATGGACGGAGGCCAGAAAATCCTTGGCCTCCGGATCGAGCTCCAGCGGCATGGACGCCGAGGTGCCCAGGGGCGAGACAGGCCAACTGCGCCGTGCCGCCACGTCCGAACTGCGAGGCCCCTGCATGGTCTCGGCGCGAAGCTTGGCCATCCGCACCAATTGGGGCGTGCCGCACAGATCGCTGGCCAGTTGTTCGGCAAAGTCCGCAAGCGCCGTCCCCTCCAGGTACTGCGCCGTTTCATCGGCGGTGAAGCGAAATTCATGTGGCGGAATCACCGAGACTCCGACGGGAAGCAGCGTTCGATGGCGCTCCACTTCCAGATAGTCACGCGTCACTATGACAATGCGACGATCGGGATGATGTTGTGCAGTCCGCTGCACGGCGTGCAGGAGTTCTTCGTCGTACCGCCGGGAGAACCCCACAAGAACGACGAGGTGCGATTCGGGGTTCTCGGCCTTTGCATAGGTCAGGGCCAGCAACTCGTCCAGCGAGTCGGTATTCCCGCGGCACTCGATCCATGACCATTTGCCGGCCGACGGATCACGCCGGGACAGCCAGCCGCGAATAGCGGTGCGCTTGCCGGAGCCGCGCGGCGCCCTGGCGATGACAACGGGGAAAGCGGCAGCGCGGTCAAGCAGCTGGTCAAGGCGCGGGCGGAGCAGAATGTCATCGACGTTTCCCCACTTCACGCACTCCACCCCTATCCCGTTCGCGCCTGCCTGGGCACCCGGAGTTCAATGGTCCGGGGTGCAAACCTGTAACACATAAACCCATTGGTTGAAAGCTCATCTTAACACCGGGATGAGCTGCATATGTAACGGCTCACAAAAAACCCGCAATGAGCCACTTTTGGAGTTTTTTGCGTAACATTCCTCAATGCTGGCTATCCCTTGCTATGGACCACCGCCTAGCTTCATAGCGTGACTACCTCCAACACCACGCCCACGAGGCGCATCCCGGCATGGGCCACCGCCTTCGGCCCACAAATCATCGTCGCCCTGGTCCTGGGCCTGGGGCTGGGCCTGCTGGCCAAGTACACCGGCCACACCGCGGACACCCCGACAGGACTGGGCACCACGCTTGCCACGCTTGGCTCCAGCTACATCTCGCTGCTCAAGGCGGCGGTCATCCCGCTGATCTTCTTCGCGGTTGTGGCTTCCATCGCCAACTTGGCCAAGGTGACCAATGCGGCACGCCTGGCCTGGCAGACCATCCTGTGGTTTGCCATCACCTCGGCCATCTCCGTGGTCATCGGCATGGTGCTGGGCACCGTGCTGCGCCCGGGATCCGGCACCGGCCAAAGCGCCCCTCCCGAATACGACGGGCGCACCGGTGACTGGTGGGCGTTCCTGATCGGGCTCATCCCCTCGAACTTCCTGGGCCTCGGCGCAACGACCAAGATTGCCGAGGGCGGGGATGCGACCACGGCGCTGAGCTTCAACGTGCTGCAGGTGCTGGTCATTGCCATCACCGTGGGCATCGCGGCACTCAAGGTGGGCGACGCCGCCCGCCCGTTCCTGGACTTCTCCGCCGCCACCCTGGCCGTGATCCAAAAGGTCCTCTGGTGGATCATCCGCCTGGCCCCGCTGGGCACCGTGGGCCTGATCGGCAACGCCGTGGCCACCTACGGCTGGGACACCATCGGCGCGCTGGGCAAGTTCACCCTGGCCATCTACATCGGCCTGGCACTGGTGATCTTCGGCCTCTACCCGGTGCTGGTCCGCGCCCACGGCCTGAGCATCAAGCAGTACTTCTCCGGCGTCTGGCCCGCCGTGCAGCTGGCCTTCGTCTCCCGTTCCTCCATCGGCACCCTGCCGCTGACCCAGCGCGTTACCGAGCGCAACCTGGGCGTCCCCTCGGGCTACGCCTCCTTCGCCGTGCCGCTGGGCGCCACGACCAAGATGGACGGCTGCGCCGCGATCTACCCGGCGATCTCCGCGATCTTCGTCGCCCAGTTCTTCGGCATCGACCTGGGCCTGACCGACTACCTGCTGATCGCAATGGTCTCGGTGCTGGGCTCGGCCGCCACGGCCGGAACCACCGGCGCGGTGGTCATGTTGACCCTGACGCTGTCCACGGTCGGCCTGCCGCTTGCAGGCGTCGGACTGATCCTGGCCGTCGACCCGATCCTTGACATGGGCCGCACCGCAGTCAACGTCGCCGGGCAGGCCCTGGTGCCGGCCATCGTCGCCAAGCGCGAGGGCATCCTGGACGAGGAGCTGTACAACGCACCGCGCCACGGCGACCCGTTCAACGACGAGTTCAACTCTGCAGCGGATTCCTCCGAGGCCGAGGCGCGGGAGTCGACGCCGACGCCCGTCGGCTAGCCAAGCCGCCTTGCGGTAGTCACACCAACACGGGGCGGGTCGTTTTCTCCCGGGGAATGCAGCGCATCCCCCGGGCGGAAGCGGCCCGCCCCTTGGCGTTGGTTCCCATCGCCAGTAAATTGCACGGCATGCAAGTTTGCACGTAGTGTATAAAAAGTGATCGACTCCCCCGCGCAGCCGCCCTCGCGGCGCGAAAAAAACAAGGCCGCCACCCGGACCGCCATCGTGCATGCCGCCCTCGGCCAGCTGGAAACGGCAGGCTACGCCGCACTGACCGCCGAATCCGTGGCCGATGCCGCCGGAATCTCCCGCCGCACCTTCTTCAACTACTTCCCCTCGATCGAGGCAGCCCTCAACGAGCCGACCAGGCTGCTGCTGGAGAACTCGGTGGCGGTGCTCGACGAGCTGGATCCGGAGATCGATCTGCTCTCCGCCGCGGTGACAGCGGTGGAATCCCTCGTCGACCCGGCACTGCTGGAACCCATCGCGAACCTGTACCTGCATGCCTCGGCTCATCCGCAGATGGCCCGCATGCAACTTGAGGCCTGGAACGACTGCGCCGAGGCGCTCACCGAGATCGTCGCCGCCCGCGCCCCACAGGGCACCGCGCTGGCCGCCTCCGTCTTTGCGCACAGCGTCATCGGCGCCGGCAAGGCGGCCTTCGCTGCCTGGGCCCGCGAGCTGGGCGAGCACCCGGACCCCGCCGACCCCCGGCAGACCCGAATGCTGCGCACCACCCTTGCCGAGGCCGTCGCCCAATTGCGCGACGGCTTCCCCTCCCTCCAACAGCGTGCGCCGCACACCCGAAAGGGCTAGGCGACCATGGCTTCCTTCCTTTACCGCCTCGGTGCCCTGGCCTACGCCCGGCGCTGGGCCGTCGTCGGCATCTGGACGATCCTGCTGCTGGTCATCGGGCTGTGCGCCGGGGCTTTCATGGGCAAGCTGTCGAACACCTTCGCCATCCCCGGCACCGAAACCCAGCGCACGCTGGACCGGTTGAAGGTTGAGATGCCCGAACTGGCCGGCGGCACCGGCTCCATCGTCTTCCGCACCCCCGACGGCGCGGAGCTGTCGGCCGCGCAGCACCGGGCCATCGCCTCCGCGCTGGACGACCTCGCCGCCCAGTCCCCGATCACCGAGGTGGCTCGGCCCTTCGAACTCCAGGCACAGCTCGATGAGGCCACGCCGCAGCTCGCCGAAGGCAAGGCGAAGCTCGATGATGCCGCCACGGCCCTTGCCGAGGGCACGAAACAGCTCGAGGACGGCAAGGTGGCGCTAAAGGACGCACAGGAGGAGCTCGACTCCGGGCGCGTGCAGCTGGGCGATGCCAAGCAGAAGCTTGCCGAGGGACGCCGGCAGCTGGCCGCCGGCCAGGCGAAACTCGATGCCGCTGCCGGTGAACTGGAAGCCGGAACCGCCACCCTGACGGACGGCCGGGAACAACTCGCAGCGGGCCAGAAAAAATGGGATGCGGGCAACCGCGAATACCGGGCCGGTGCCGCGAAGATCGCCGATGGCCGTAAGGCCCTGGCCGCCGGGCAGGCAAGACTCGATGCCGGTGCCCGGGACTTGGAGGCCGGGCGGGCGCAGTACGACGCCGGCATGAAGAAGATCCTGGACGGCCGGTCCCGGGACTCCGTCGACAAGCAGCTGGCCGCCGGGAAGCAGCAGGCCACCACGGGCCTGGCCCGGGTGGACTCCGGCCTCAAGGACCTTGACGCCGGTATTGCCCAAGCCAGGAAGCTTGCCGGCGCGGCGGAAAAGGAACTCGCGAGCGCCACCACCGAGGCAGGGAAGCAAGCCGCCCAACAAGAGCTGGACTCACTCACCGCGAAGCTCACGGGTCTCGACGCCGAAAGGAAATCCGTGGCCGGGACCAAGACGGGCCTGGAAAAAAACCTGCGCGACATTGCCGATGCCACCGCCGGACTATCGACGCTGGATGCGGCCAAGGCGAAGCTCGATGCCGGAGCGAAGGAACTGGCCTCCGGGGAAAAGACGCTGGCTGCGAAGGAGGCGGAGCTTCAGGCCGGGGCCGCCAAGCTGCCGGCCGCCAAGCAGCAGCTCGACGCCGGAGCACGGGAACTTGCCGCCAACCGCGCCAAGTTCCGGGACGCCGAAGCGAAGATCTCCGCGGGCCGTGCGCAATTGCGTGCCGGACAGGCGGAGATCGACGAAAACGCCGCCAAGCTGGCGGCGGGCCAGCAGGAGATCGAGACCAGCCAGGCCAAGCTCGTCGCCGGGCAAAAGACAGTGGACGAGAAGACGGCCGCGCTGCCCGTGGCCGAGCAAAAGCTCGAGCAGGGAGCCAAGGACCTGGCCGCCGGGCGGGCCGAGCTGGCCTTTGCCGAGCGCCAGGCCGGTGCCTCCGAGGGGATGCGCTTCGTCTCCGCCGATGGCTCCACCGCCGTGGCACACGTGACCTTCGTCGGTGCGACCGACTCGCTGACCACCGACCAGCGCGCCGAAATCCAGGGCATTGCCGCAGCGCCCGAGACCGCGGGCGTCGAGGTGCTCTTCTCCAAGGAGATCATCCAGGACCTTTCCTCCATCTTCGGGGCCGCCGAGATCATCGGCCTGGCCGTGGCGGCGGCGGTGCTGCTGGCCATGCTCGGCACGCTGGTGGCCGCCGGCCTGCCGCTGGTCATGGCGGTGCTTGGCGTGGGTGCAGGGGTGGGCGGGACGCTCGCACTCTCGTCGGTCATCGAGATGGCCTCCATCACCCCGGCGCTGGCACTGATGCTGGGCCTGGCGGTGGGCATCGACTACTCGCTGTTCATCGTCCATCGGCACCGCCGCCAGCTGCTTCAGGGAGTGCCGCTGGGCGACTCCATCGCCCGGGCGACCGGGACCAGCGGAAACGCGGTGGTCTTCGCCGGGCTGACCGTGGTCATCGCCCTGTCCGCGCTGGCCGTCCCGGGGCTCCCGTTCCTGACCGTGCTGGGCGCCTCGGCCGCGTTCACGGTGCTGATGGCGGTGCTCATCGCCATCACGCTGACCCCCGCGCTGCTGGGGATCATCGGGACGAGGCTGGTCTCCAAGCGGGCCTGGGCACGTGCCCGGGATGCCAATGCCGATGCCGGTGCCGCGGCACCGACCAACGCTGCGGGAAACCGCGGCTGGGGCGCGCTGGTGACCCGCCGCCCGTGGATCGCCGCGATCGCTTCCATCGCCGTCCTGGCGATCGTGGCGTTGCCCGCGCTGGAATTGCGCACCGCGCTGCCCGACGGCAGCGCCGAACCGGCCGACTCGGGCGCCTACAAGGCGTACACGCAGATGAGCGACGCCTTCGGCGCTGGGTACAACGGACCGCTGCTGGTGCTCGCGGACCTTCCGGCCGGGCTCGATGAACGCGGCGCGGACACTGCAAACCTGGACGTGGCCGACGCCGTGCGCGGGATCCCGGGCGTCGTCGCGGCGATCCCGGTGTCGGTCAACACGGCACGGACCCTCGGGGCGATCCAGGTGATCCCGGCCGAGGGGCCGGCCAGCGCGCAGACCGAGGCGCTGGTGCATGCGCTGCGGGACGCCGCGCCCGGGATCGAGGAGTCGACGGGTGCACACATCGCCGTCACCGGGCAGGTCGCGGCGCAGGTGGACGTCTCCGAGAAACTCGCCGAGGCGCTGCCGCCGTACATCTTTATCGTCGTGGGGCTCTCGCTGATCCTGTTGCTGTTGGTCTTCCGCTCGGTCGTCGTGCCGTTGCTGGCCACCGCCGGCTTCCTGCTTTCGCTGGCCGCAGCGTTCGGCGCAACCGTGGCGGTGTACCAGTTCGGCTGGCTGGGCGAGGTGTTCGACGTGAACGTGCCGGGGCCCATCATGAGCTTCCTGCCGATCCTGCTCACCGGCATCCTCTTCGGGCTGGCCATGGACTACCAGGTGTTCCTGGTCGCCGGGATGCGCGAGTCCTTTGCGCACGGGCAGCCTGCGCGCGCCGCGGTGCGCTCCGGGTTCGCCCACGCGGCCCCGGTGGTCACCGCCGCGGCGCTGATCATGACGGCGGTGTTCGCCGGCTTCGTGTTCTCGCACCTGACGATGATCCGGGCGATCGGGTTCTCGCTGGCCATCGGCGTGCTCTTCGACGCGTTCATCGTGCGTATGACGCTAACCCCGGCGATCATGCACCTGCTGGGCCACCGCGCCTGGTACATCCCGCGCTGGCTGGATAAGATCCTGCCGGACGTGGACGTCGAGGGTGCGAAGATCGCCGCGCTCACCGCGGCGAAGCAGGACGGCACCGCGACGGATTCCAGAACCCAGGCGCCTCCGGCTCGGGATACGGTGGATGCATGAGCCAGAATGTGAATACCAACGACAATTCCACCACCACCGGCGCGACGGCCACCGATCCGCGCGGGGAGGTCCAGGACCCCGACGAGCTGCCGTTGCTGGTGCTGGCCTCGGCCTCGCCGGGACGGGCCAAGGTGCTCACCGACGCCGGCATCGACTTCGCCGTGCAGGTCTCCACGGTGGATGAGGACTCGGTCCTGGCCCGGGCCGTGGAGCGCTTCGGCGAGCTGGGCGCCGCCGACACCGCCCTGCTGCTGGCCAAGTCCAAGGCCGAGGACGTGGCGGGCATGGAGGAGGCCGACGGAGCGGTGGTGCTGGGCTGCGACTCGGTCTTCGAGTTCGAGGGCGTCGCCTACGGCAAGCCGTACACCGCGGAGGTCGCCACGGCGCGCTGGGAGGCGATGAGCGGAAAGTCGGGGATCCTGCACACCGGGCACTGGCTCATCGACAACCGCTCCGAGGAGGACGGGGACGGCGGCACCGGCGCGACCATCGGCGCCGTCTCCTCCACCACCGTGAACTTCGAGAAGGTCAACGCCGAGGAGATCGCCGCCTACGTCGCCACCGGGGAACCGCTGCCGTGCGCCGGGGCGTTCACCATCGACGGCCGCGGGGCCGCCTTCATCCGCGGCATCGAGGGCAACCCGCACACCGTCATCGGGCTGAATGTCTCCACGCTGCGCGAGCTGCTGGCGGGGACCGGACTGTCGATTTCCGACGTGTGGGTCTAGCCGGTCCCGGATTGTAGGAACCCCACAAAGAAATCGCGACTTACTCCCGACACCGGGGGTTTTGGGGGTGTACATCCCACAAACGCGGGTAGGCTCCACAAGAGCATATTTAAAGGAGATAGCCCCTGCCATGAGTCAGTTGACGAAGGTTCTCATCGCCAATCGCGGAGAAATCGCCGTACGCATCATCCGCGCCGCCCGCGATGAGGGCATTGGATCGGTTGCCGTCTACGCCGAGCCCGACCGCGATGCACTGCATTCGAGGCTGGCCGACGAGGCCTACTCGCTGGGCGGTTCCACGGCCGCGGAGTCCTACCTGGACATCGCCAAGATCATTGGGGTCGCCAAGCGCTCCGGCGCCGACGCGGTGCACCCCGGCTACGGCTTCCTGGCCGAGAACGCCGGGTTCGCCCAGGCGGTGATCGATGCCGGACTGACCTGGATCGGTCCCCCGCCGTCCGCCATCGAGCAGCTGGGCGACAAGGTCCAGGCCCGCCACCTGGCCGAAAAAGTCGGTGCCCCGCTGGTGCCCGGTACCAAGAACCCGGTCGAATCCACCGACGAGGTGCTGGCCTTTGCCGATGCGCACGGACTGCCGCTGGCCATCAAGGCCGCCTACGGCGGCGGCGGACGCGGCATCAAGGTGGTGCGCAACCGCGAGGAAATCCCGGAGCTCTATGAATCCGCCGTCCGCGAGGCGGTCGCCGCCTTCGGCCGCGGCGAGTGCTTCGTCGAACGCTTCCTCGATGCCCCGCGCCACGTCGAGACCCAGTGCCTGGCCGATGCGCACGGCAACGTCGTGGTCATTTCCACCCGCGACTGCTCGCTGCAGCGCCGCAACCAGAAGCTCGTCGAGGAGGCCCCGGCGCCGTTCCTGAGCGATGAGCAGAACGAGCGCCTCTACGAAGCGTCCAAGGCCATCCTGCGCGAGGCCGGATACGTGGGGGCGGGCACCTGCGAGTTCCTCGTGGGCCAGGACGGGGTCATCTCCTTCCTGGAGGTCAACACCCGCCTCCAGGTCGAGCACACGGTCTCCGAGGAGGTCACCGGCATCGACCTGGTGGCCGAGCAGTTCCGGCTGGCCCGCGGCGAGGAGCTGGGCTACACCGATCCCGAGGTCCGCGGCCACTCCTTCGAGTTCCGCATCAACGGCGAGGACGCAGGACGCGGCTTCATGCCGGCGCCCGGCACCATCACCACCATGAACCTGCCCACCGGTCCGGGCGTGCGCATCGATTCGGGCGTGGAGGCAGGGGAAACCGTCTCGGGGAACTTCGACTCGATGATCGCCAAGCTCATCGTCACCGGTTCCACCCGCGCGCAGGCAGCTGCCCGCTCCCGCCGCGCGCTGGCGGAATTCCACATCGAGGGCATGCCCACGGTGCTTCCCTTCCACCGCGCCGTCATGGCCGATGCAGCGTTCATTCCGGAATCCGGCCCGTTCTCCATCCACACGCGCTGGATCGAGACCGAGTTCGCCAACGAGATCCCCGCCTGGGACCCGGCCACCGCCGGCACCCCGTCCGAGGACGAGGGCCGCAATGCCATCACCGTTGAGGTCGGCGGCAAGCGCCTGGAGGTCGTGCTGCCCGCGTCCTTGGGCACCATGTCCCCATCCAACGGCAAGACGCGGAAGAAGAAGCGCGCCTCGGGATCCCGCGGAGCCGCGAGCGCCGGCAACTCGGGCGCCGACCTTGTCTCCCCCATGCAGGGAACCATCGTCAAGGTTGCCGTTGCCGAGGGCGACACCGTGGCCGAGGGCGACCTGATCCTGGTCCTGGAGGCCATGAAGATGGAACAGCCGTTGACTGCGCACTGCGACGGCGTGGTTTCCGGGCTCACCGCAGTGCCGGGCGACACCGTCTCGGCAGGGGCCGTGCTGGCCTCGATCGGCGAGTAGCACCGCACCACCACCGCACCTCAGGGGGCGGCACCGGGTCTTCCTTTGAAGGCCGGTGCCGCCCCGCTTTGCGTTGCGGCACCGGCTCCCCCCTTCTGTCCTTCCTTCACGGTCAGGTTTTCCGCACCGGGCGTCGCGCGCCCCGCACTGGAGGGCTCCCGCGGGCTCTAGGCTGGTGCCCATGGCTCCTGAATCGTTTGCCGCGGCCCTGCTTGACCCGCGCGCCGATCCGCCGTCATGCGGCAGTGAGCGCGAGACGCTGATGGGTTTCCTTGCGTACCAGCGGCGCACCCTGGCGATGAAGTGTGCCGGGCTGGAGTCAGCGGCGCTCGCCACCTGCGCGGTGCCGCCTTCCGGGCTGTCGCTTCTGGGGCTGGTGCGCCACCTGAGCGACGTGGAGCGTTTCTGGATCCGCACCTGCCTGGCAGGTGATCCGGCCCCGCCGCTGTACTGGGGCACAGAGGGAGGCGACACCGACTTCGACCATGCCCCGGCCGATGACCGCATGGTGGCGGATTCCTTCCTTGCCTGGAAGGAGGAAATGGCGTTTTCCGATGCGGCATTGGCCTCCAGGGCACTGGGGCATTCGGTTTCCGCCGGCCGCCACGGGATGGTTTCGGTGCGCTGGATCCTGGCGCACCTGATCGAGGAGTATTCCCGGCACAACGGGCATGCGGACCTGCTGCGCGAATGCCTCGACGGGGCCGTCGGCGAATAGCTCGTCGGCGAATCGGGAGCGGGCGGGCCCGTGGGCGATGCCAAGAACAGGGGCTCCCGTTAACGCACGCTGCCCGCCGTCCGTGGGGAAGGCGGGCAGTATGACAGGGTGGAAACTAGGAGACGTTGTTCTCGAAATCGACGTCCTTGGTGTCCTTGGTCAGGAACAGGGCGACCAGCGTCAGCACCGCGCCCAGGGCCAGGTAGACGCCAACCCAGACGGTGTTGCCTCCGCCGAACTGCCACAGGGCGATCGCCACGAACGAGGCCGGGGCCGCGCCGATCACCGAGGACATGTTGTAGGCGACTGCCGAACCGGTGTACCGCACGTTGGAGGGGAAGAGCTCGGGCAGGTAGGCGGCCATCGGGCCGAAGGTCGCACCCATCAACGTGAAGCCGAGGACCAGGCCGACCATGGCTGCCGCCTTGCCGGGGCCAAACATCAGGGTCCAGGCCAGACCGAAGATGAAGATGCCGCTGGTGACGTAGATCAGGAACTTGCGGCGGCCCAGCTTTTCGGCCAGCGGGCCGGAGACCAGCGTGAAGATGCCGAAGAAGACCACGCCGATGATGAGCATCGTGAGGAACTCCGGACGGGCAATGCCCAGGCCCGGGACAAATGCTGCCTCGGCGGCAGCGTCAAAGACCTTGCCCTTGGCCTCGGCCGCGGCGCGGGCCGCCTCGACGGTGGCCGGGGCGGTGCCGTAGGTCAGCGTGAAGGCGGTCATCAGGTAGAAGAGCACGTAGGTGGCCAGCATGATGAACGTGCCGGCGAGCACCGGACGCCAGTGGTACTTCATGGTGGTCTTGAACGGGGACTTCGCGACCTTCTTCTGGTCCACGACCTTGGTGAAAGCCACGGACTCGACCAGCTTCAGGCGGACCCAGAGGCCCACGGCCACCATGACGGCGGAGAGGATGAACGGCACGCGCCAGCCCCAGGACATGAACTGTTCGGTGGACAGGCCCAGCTGCAGGCCCACAAACATCAGGTTGGCGATGATGAAGCCGATGGGCGCGCCGAGCTGCGGGAACGTTCCGTAGATGGCGCGCTTGTTAGCCGGCGCGTTTTCGGTGGCCAGCAGCGCGGCACCCGACCACTCGCCACCCAGGGCCAGGCCCTGGGCGAAGCGCAGCAGCACCAGCATCAGCGGTGCCAGCACCACGAAGTTGCCCTGGGCCGGCGGCAGGAAACCGATCAGGAAGGTGGCAATGCCCATCAGGAGCAGCGAGGCCACCAGGGTGCCCTTGCGACCGATCTTGTCGCCGAAGTGCCCGAAGAGCACCGAGCCCACCGGGCGCGCCACGAAGGCCACGCCGAAGATCGCGAACGAGGACAGGATCGCGTTGACGTTCGACGCGTTCGGGAAGAAGAGCGCCGGGAAAACCAGCACCGATGCCGTGGCATAGGCGTAGAAATCAAAGAATTCGATGGTGGTGCCGATGAGGCTGGCAAACAGCACGCGTCCGCGTGTGTTTTCTTTCGGTGCAACGACCGTGGTCTTGTTGGACATGGCTCGTGATTCTCTTGGTGGGGGTGCCTTAAGTTACTAAGTGACAAGTTTATGAGGGACGTCCACCTTTTGGACAGTCCTTCCACTATTTGGACAACTGTAATACACACCACAGCAATCCCAGGGGATCCCGGCTTTCGAAGCGTTCAATTTCCTCGAATTTGCGCCAGGGTCCGACGGCCGGCCCTTGTCGCCTCGCCCGGCGCCCGGGACTCACCACGGCGAACGGCCGCCACCCCCGGTGGGGGCGGCGGCCGTTCGAGGGCACCTTGTTGGGCGCCGCGTTCGTGCGCCTTGGGCCTAGAGGTGGACGTGCAGGCGGCGCGCTGCCTCGGAAATCGAGCCCGAAAGCGAGGGGTAGACCGAGAAGGTCTCCGCCAT
Source organism: Paeniglutamicibacter sp. ORCA_105 (assembly GCF_045798545.1). NCBI lineage: Bacteria > Bacillati > Actinomycetota > Actinomycetes > Micrococcales > Micrococcaceae > Paeniglutamicibacter > Paeniglutamicibacter sp. ORCA_105. The sequence continues at coordinate 30,885 of NZ_JBIXLM010000011.1, forward strand.
GTCATCGACGTGCAGCTTGTTGTGCACCGCCAGGGCGATGGGGAAGATCAGCTCGGAGGCACGCGGGGCAACCACGACACCGCCGATGATCGTGCCGGAGCCGCGGCGCGAAATGATCTTCACAAAGCCCTGGTTGACGTTCATCATCTTGGCCCGCGCGTTGGTCGCGAGGTCCAGCTTGATGATGTCCGCCTGGTACTTGCCCTCTTCGACCATGCGCTCGGTGACCCCGACCGTGGCGATCTCCGGGGAGGTGAAGATGTTCGAGGAGACCTCGGTGAGCTTCAGCGGCTTCACCGAGTCGCCCAACAGGTGCGCCATGGCAATGCGTCCCTGCATGGCCGAGACCGAGGCCAGCGCGAAGACGCCGGTGCAGTCGCCGGCGGCGTACACGTTGGTGGCGGTGGTGCGCGAGACGCCATCGACCTGGATATGGCCGGATTCGGTGAGCTTGATGCCCGCCTCCTCCAGGCCAATTCCGGCGGTGTTGGGAATCGAGCCGACCGCCACCAGGCAGTGGCTGCCCTCGATGACCCGGCCATCGCCCAGGGTCACCTTCACGGTGTCGCCCACGCGCTCCACGGCCTCGGCGCGGGACTTGGCCACCACGTTGACGCCGTTCTTCTTGAAGGCCTCCTCGAGGACCTCTGCTGCGTCGGCGTCCTCGCCCGGCAGCACGCGGTCGCGTGAGGAGACCAGGGTGACCTTGGTGCCCAACAGGTTGTAGGCGGAAGCGAACTCGGCACCTGTGACACCGGAACCGATGACGATCAGGTGCTCGGGGATTTCCTTCAGGTTGTAGACCTGGGTCCAGTTGAAGATGCGTTCGCCGTCGGGAATCGCGGTGGGCAGTTCGCGCGGGTGGGCACCGACGGAAATCAGCAGGGCGTCGGCGGGGATTTTTTCGGTGCTGCCGTCGGCGCGGACGACCTCGACGGTGGAGGCGTCAAGCAGCCTGCCCTCGCCAATGACCACGCGCACGCCGGCGCGCTCGAGGCCCACATGGATGTCGGAAGACTGTTCCCGGGCAAGTTCCAGCAGACGCGCATTCATGACGGAGAGGTCTGCCACCGCCTCGGTGCCGGCCTCCCCGACTTCGACGCCGAATTCGCGCGCGCCGATGACCCGGCGCATCGCATCGGCCGTGGCCACCAGGGTCTTGGAGGGGACCACGTCGGTCAGCACGGCGGAACCTCCCATGCCCGCGCGTTCGACGATGGTCACCTGCGCGCCGAGATGGGCGCCCACCATCGCGGCCTCGTAGCCACCGGGGCCTCCGCCGAGAATTACTAGTCTGGGGGAACTGAAATCGCGTTGTGCACTCACGATTACCCATTCTTCCCTACCCGGGTGACAAGTGCACACCGCACACGCGGGCGAAGGCCCCGGCAAAAGCGTCCGATGTCGGCATCCGCGGCCCGAACTGCCGGCATCCGGCGGTGCCGCCTGCTGCAATCCGAGCTCCACCTGACAATGCAGGGATCCGCCGGTAGGTTTAACCCCGTGATCGACAACGAATCCTCCCCCTTTGACCTGGCCAATGCCGCCGCCGCCAAGATCGCCGAACTGACCGGCGTCCCGAACCACGACATCGCCCTGGTGCTTGGCTCCGGCTGGGGCGAGGCTGCGGACCTGATCGGCGAGCGCACCCACCGCATTGACGCCACCGATCTGCCTGGCTTCCACGCCGCCGCGGTCCCGGGGCACGTCGGCACCATTTCCTCGGTGCTCACCGCCACCGGCAAGCGCGTGCTGGTGCTCGGCGCCCGCACGCACTTCTACGAGGGCAAGGGGGTGCGCTCCGTGGTCCACGGGGTGCGCACCGCCGCCGCCGCCGGCGCCAAGACGCTGGTGCTGACCAACGGCTGCGGCGGGTTGAACCCGGACTGGATCCCGGGCACCCCGGTGCTGATCAAGGACCACATCAACCTCACCGCCACGTCCCCGCTGGAGGGGGCGACGTTCGTCGACCTCACCGACCTGTACTCCTCGCGCATCCGGGCCCTGGCCCGCGAGGTGGACGCGTCGCTGGACGAGGGCGTGTACGCGCAGTTCACCGGCCCGCACTATGAGACCCCGGCCGAGGTACAGTACGCCAAGGTGATCGGCGCGGACCTGGTGGGCATGTCCACCGCCTTGGAGGCCATTGCCGCGCGCCACGCCGGCATGGAGGTCTTCGGCATCTCGCTGGTCACCAACCTGGCCGCCGGCATCTCGGCGACAGCGCTCAGCCACGAAGAAGTCATCGAGGCCGGCCAGGCCGCCGGCCCGCGGATTTCGGCGCTGCTGGCGAACATCGTCGCCAAGCTCTAGTTCCCCCGCCCACGCACTCCCCCCGCCCCGGCACAGCAGAAGGATCCACCACAGCAGATGAGCACCCACCAGATAAACGCCGAGTTGCTCGAGCGCGCCGCGGCCTGGGCCGCCCAGGACCCTGATCCCGTGACGGCCGCCGCGCTGCGTGAGCTGTGCACCGCCGCCGCCGGGGATGAGGGAGCAGCCGCCGACCTGGCCGACAGGTTTGCCGCCTTCCTCGCCTTCGGGACAGCGGGGCTGCGTGCCGAGCTGGGACCGGGCCCGAACCGCATGAACTCGATGGTCGTGCGCCGCACCGCCGCCGGCATCGGACGCTTCCTGCTCGACGCCGCCGCCGGAGCCTACACGCCGTTGGCGGTCATCGGCTTTGACGCCAGACACAACTCGGATGTCTTTGCCCGCGAATCCGCAGCGGTGCTCACCGCTGCGGGCATCGAGGTGCAGCTGCTGCCCTCCGCCCTGCCCACCCCGGTGCTGGCCTACGCCGTGCGCGCGCTTGGTGCGGAGGCAGGGATCATGGTGACCGCCAGCCACAACCCGCCGGCGGACAACGGCTACAAGGTCTACCTCGGCGGCCGCGCCGAAAGCGGATGGGGCCAGGGCGCGCAGATCGTCAGCCCCGTGGATGCACGGATCGCCGCGCGGATCGACAACGACGAGTCCATCGCCTCCATCGCGCTGGCCGAGGGCGGCTGGGGCGTGCTGCCAGGTGCCGGGGAACCCGGGGACATCGAGGGCAGGTACCTTCAGGCCATCGCCGGCGTCGTCCCGGCCACGGACGGGAACGGCGGCGACGCAATCACCGCCGCACGGGAAAACCTGCGGATCGTGTTGACCCCGATGCACGGGGTCGGCGGGCACACCATGGCCCAGGCGCTGGGCCGCGCCGGCTTTTCGCGGGTGCGCCTGGTGGCCGAGCAAGCAGCACCGGACCCGGACTTCCCCACGGTGGCCTTTCCCAACCCGGAGGAGCCAGGTGCCCTGGACCTGGCCCTGGCCCTGGCCAGGGCCACCGACGCCGACCTGGTCATCGCCAACGACCCGGACGCCGACCGCTGCGCCGCCGCGGTGAAGTTCCCCGACACCGGCTGGCGGATGCTGCGCGGGGACGAGGTCGGGTGGCTGCTGGGTGACCGCTGCGCCGCCACGGCCGCCGACACCGCGGTGCTGGCCAACTCCATCGTTTCCTCGCGCATGCTCGCCTCCATCGCCGCCGCGCATTCGCTGGCGCACGAAAACACGCTGACCGGGTTCAAGTGGATTTCCCGTGTCCCGGACCTGGCCTTCGGCTACGAGGAGGCGCTGGGCTATTGTGTGGCCCCGTCGCTGGTGCGCGACAAGGACGGCATGTCCGCTGCGCTGGTGCTCGCCGACTACGCGGCCGAACTCAAGGCAGCCGGGTCATCCCTTCCCGAGGTGCTCGATGCGCTGGCGTTGGACCACGGGTTGCACCAGACCGACCAGCTCTCGGTGCGCGTGGCTGACCTGGGCCTGCTGGACACCATGATGCATTCGCTGCGTGTCGCCCCGCCGGCCACCCTGGGTTCGGAGGACGTTACCGGGTTCGAGGACCTTTCCCTCGGTGCCAACCTGCCGCCCACCGACGGGCTGCTCTTCGCCACCGCGGCAGGCACCCGGGTGATCGTGCGCCCCTCGGGCACCGAGCCCAAGCTCAAGTGCTACCTCGAGGTCATCGCCTCGGTGGCCTCGCCAGCCGACCTGCCGGCAGCACGCGCCGCGGGCAACGCACGTCTCGAGGCCATCAAGCTCGAACTCGCCGGCCTGCTGAACCCGTAGCCGCGACCGGCCGCGCGCCGGTCGCACCCCTCCCGCACACCCGTCTATTCATCCGCACCACGACCAGGAGCCACAGAACTCGCCATGAGCACCCAGAACATCGCCTCGTACATCGACCACACCATCCTGAACCCCGACGCCGCGGCCACCGACATCGCCCGCATTTGCGCCGAGGCAGTGAAGCACTCGTTCAAATCCGTCTGCGTGAACCCCATCTGGGTGGCCACGGTGAGCGAGGCACTGGCGGGCTCCGGCGTGCTGACTTGCTCGGTCATCGGTTTCCCCTTCGGCGCCACCCCGACGGCGTCCAAGGTCTTTGAGGCAAAGACGGTGGTGGCCGACGGCGCGAACGAGGTCGACATGGTCATCAACATCGCCGCAGCCAAGGCAGGGGACGAGGAGGCGCTGGTGGCCGACATCTCCGCCATCGCGCAGGCCGTGCACGACGGCGGGGCGATCCTGAAGGTCATCATCGAAACGGCGCTGCTCAGCGACGACGAGAAGGTCCTGGCCTGCCGCGCCTCGGTGCGCGCGGGGGCCGACTTCGTGAAGACCTCGACCGGTTTTGCCGGCGGCGGAGCGACGCTCGAGGACGTCGCGCTGATGCGTGCCACCGTGGGTCCGGACCTGGGCGTGAAGGCCTCCGGCGGGGTGCGTTCGCTTCAAACCGCGCTCGCGATGATCGCCGCCGGCGCCACACGTCTTGGTTCCAGCTCCGGAGTTGCTATTGTGGAGGGTGAACAAGGCGCCGAGGGCTACTGATCTCGTATCCCGCACGCGCATTGAAACCAGATCATTTTTAGGAGATTCGCTGTGTACTCGAACGGCAAGAATGTAGCCCACTCGGGCCAGGGCCGCCTGGCCGGGAACGTCATCGCCTTGGTGGTGTTCTTCGTCCTGTTCGTCGGGGCCATCTACTCGCTATCGTTCTGGACGCTGGAGAACGCCTGGCTCCCGGGCATTGCTTGCCTGGTGCTGGCCATGTTGGCCTTCGGCATCCCGCAGCACATCCTGGGCATGTCCGACCGCGACCCGGCGAAGACGGCCTCGCAGCAGGACTAACCGCCTTCGGCGTTTCCCGCATCAGGGGGAGGCAGCCACCGCGCAGCACCCGCTTGTCCGCACTATGCGGACCCGGTTGCCCGCGGTGCCTGCCTCCCCTTTTGCATGCCGTTTCCGTGCGGTTTCCGGCAAGGACCCGGCGCCCGGGCAGGGGGCACGTAACGCAACGCTGGAATTTCTACACTATGTAGAAAACCGGGATTCGCCGCGTGTAGGATGAGGTCAGCGGATCCCGCAAGGGATTCGTTCCCCTGACTGATGAATTGAGCGTTTCACCATGGACAACTCTCCACACGGCACCATCATCGTCGGCGTTGACGGGTCACCGCAATCGATCAGCGCCCTGCGCTACGCCGCCACCTTGGCAGCACCCTTGGGCCACGGCCTGGTGGCATTCTCCTCCTGGCTTCCGCGCATTGCGCTGGAGGACTACACCCCCGCATGGGCTCCCGAGCAGGACGCCCGCGACTCGCTGGAGAAGTCCATCGAAGAGGCTTTCGGGCAGGACGTCCCGGCAAACCTGGAGCGCAAGGTGGTCATGGGACCGGCGACTCCCAACCTCATCGAGGCCTCGCAGGACGCGGCAATGCTCGTGTTGGGCACCCGCGGACGCGGCGGCTTCAAGGGCATGGTCATGGGTTCGGTGTCCAGCTCGCTGGCCGCGCACGCCAAGTGCCCGGTGCTGATCCACCATGGGGAACCCACCTCCGCCTAACGACGGGCGAACACACGCAGGCCGGGTTCCTGCCCCCATCGGCGGGCAGGAACCCGGCCTCCCGTTGTTTCGCGTCGGCTACGCCTTGGCGCGCAGCGCCTCGACCTCGAAGATGTTGGACAGCACCCCGGAGACCCATTCCAGGATCTGCTCGTCCACCAGGTCTCTGCCGCCGATCGCGGAGGTTTGCGGTTTGGGGATCACGATGGCGCCCAGTGCCGGCTTGTCGGCAGCGCCCTTGTACATCCGGGCCAGGCGCAGCTGCCGCGAATCCGGCAGGTCGGCGATGGCGGCCGGTGCGAACTTGATCATGTTGCCCATCATCGCCACGTCCGTTAGCCCCAGTGCGCGGGCACGGATGCGGATCCGGGCGACCTCCAGAAGGTTCACCACCGGGGCCGGCGGCTGGCCGTACCTGTCCACCAGCTCGGCCAGGACGTCCTCAAGCGCGGCGAAGTCGGTGGCCGCGGCGATCTTCCGGTAGGCCTCCAGGCGCAGTCGCTCCCCCGGCACGTAGTCGTGCGGCAGGTGCGCGTTGACCGGCAGCTCGATCTTCATCTCCGCGGTCTTCTCGTCGGTCTCGCCCTTGAAGTCGGCCACGGCCTCGCCGACCAGGCGCAGGTAGAGGTCGAAGCCCACTCCGGCGATGTGTCCCGATTGCTCGCCGCCGAGCAGGTTGCCGGCGCCGCGGATCTCCAGGTCCTTCATGGCCAGCTGGTAGCCCGAGCCCAGTTCGTTGTGCGCGGCCACGGCCTTCAGCCGTTCCAGCGCAACCTCGCCCAGCGGCTTCTCCGCATTCCACAGGAAGTAGGCGTATGCCCGCTCCCGGCCGCGGCCCACGCGCCCGCGCAGCTGGTGCAGCTGCGAGAGGCCGTAGTTGTCCGCCCTATCCACGATCAGCGTGTTGGCGTTGGAGATGTCCAGGCCGGTCTCGATGATGGTGGTGGAGACCAGCACGTCGAACTTCTTCTCCCAGAAGTCCTGGATGATCTTCTCCAGCCGGGACTCGCTCATCTTGCCGTGCGCCACCTCGACCCGGGCCTCGGGGACCAGTTCGCGCAGTTCGGCCGCGATCTTGTCGATGGAGGAGACGCGGTTGTGGACGAAGAAGACCTGCCCGTCGCGCATCAGCTCGCGGCGGATGGCGGCGGAGATCTGCTTGTCGGTGCGCGGGCCCACGTAGGTGAGCACCGGGTGGCGCTCCTCGGGCGGGGTCGCCAGCGTCGAGGTCTCGCGGATGCCGGTCAGCGACATTTCCAGGGTGCGCGGGATCGGGGTGGCGGACATGGACAGCACGTCCACGTTGGTGCGCATCTTCTTGAGCTGTTCCTTGTGCTCGACGCCGAAGCGCTGCTCCTCGTCGACGATCACCAGGCCCAGGTCGCGGAACTGGACCGTGTCCGAGAGCAGCCGGTGGGTGCCGATGACCACGTCGACGGTGCCGTTCTTCAGCCCCTCGATGATGTCCTTGGACTCCTTGACGCTCTGGAAGCGCGAGAGCGTCTTCACGCGCACCGGGAAGCCGGAGTAGCGCTCGGTGAAGGTCTGTTGGTGCTGGGAGGCCAGCAGCGTGGTGGGCACCAGCACCGCAACCTGCTTGGAATCCTGCACGGCCTTGAAGGCCGCGCGCACCGCGATCTCGGTCTTGCCGAAGCCCACGTCGCCGGAGACGAGCCGGTCCATCGGGATCTCCCGCTCCATGTCCGCCTTGACCTCGTTGATGGTGGTCAGCTGGTCCGGGGTCTCCACATAGGCGAAGGCCTCCTCCAGCTCCGACTGCCAGGGGGTGTCCGTGGCGAAGGCGTGGCCGCGGGATGCCATGCGGGCGGAATAGAGCCGGATCAGGTCCCCGGCGATCTCCTTGACGGCCTTGCGCGCCCGGGACTTGGTGCCGGCCCAGTCCGAGCCGCCCATCTTGGACAGCGTCGGGGCCTCCCCGCCCACGTAGCGGGTGACCTGGTCGAGCTGGTCGGTGGGAACGAAGAGCTTGTCACCCGGGGCACCGCGCTTGGCTGGCGCATATTCGAGCACCAGGTATTCGCGCTTGGCGTCGGCCCCGCCGGCGACCTTGCGGGCGATCAATTCCACGAATTTGGCGATGCCGTGCTGTTCGTGGACGACGAAATCACCCTCGGTGAGGGTCAGCGGGTCCACGGCATTGCGCCGCTTGGCCGCCAGCCGTTTGGCCCCGGTCGGGGCGTAGGCGCTGGAGCGGCCCAGAAGGTCGGCCTCGGTGAGGAAGCCGAGCTTCAGCGAATCGAGCGCGAACCCGCGCCCGGCCTGCGCCGTGGTGATCTCGATGAGCCCGGGGGTGGGTGCCTCGTCGAGGGATGCGATGCGGTGGGTGGGGATGTCGGCGTCGTGGAAGAGCTCGGCCAGGCGCTGGGCGGGTCCGGGGCCGTCGGTGGCCACCACGATCGACCAGTCGTCCTTGATGCGCCCGGAGATGAACTCGAGCATCTCGGCGACGTCTCCCTGGTAGCCGCGCGGCTCGCGCGCATCGAGACGGATCGAGTCGGCCTCGGGCAGCAGTTCGGCGTCGGTGCCCAGCGAGGTCACCGACCACCAGGAGACCTTGGCGGCCTGCGCGTCGTTGCGGGTGGTGGCCAGTGAGGTGAAGTTCCCGGCCTCCAGCTCGGCAGCGGCGGCCTGCGCCTGGGCCTGGGACAGGTCAAGGGGCGCGGCCCCGCCGTCGGAGGCGGTGGCCCAGGCGGCGGCCAGGAACTCGGCGTTGGTGGCCTCCAGGTCGTGTGCGCGGGCACGCACCCGCTCCGGCTCCATGACCAGGGCAATGGATTCGGCAGGCAGCGCCGAAAGCAGCGGCACCATGGCATCGACCAGCAGCGGTGCCAGGGATTCCATGCCCTCCACGGCCACGCCGCCGGCGATCTTGGCGAGCATGTCGCGCGCCGCCGGCATCTCGGACTGCAGCTTCGCCGCCCGCGACATCACCGAGGGGGTGATCAGCAGCTCGCGGCAGGGCGGGGCCTGGATCCGGGTGGGCGCCTCGTTGTCCAGGGAGCGCTGGTCGGCGATGGAGAAGAAGCGCATGGCCTCGATCTCGTCGCCGAAGAAGTCGATGCGCACCGGGTGGTTCAGGGTGGGCGGGAAGACATCCAGGATGCCGCCGCGCACCGCAAACTCGCCGCGGTGCGTGACCATGTCCACCCGCGCATAGGCGGCGTCGGCCAGCGCCCTGACCACGGCGGAGAACTCGTATTCGTCCCCCACCTTCAGCTCCACCGGTTCCAGCTTGCCTAGGCCGGCGACCAGCGGCTGGATGACCGCGCGGATCGGCGCCACAATGACCTGCAGGGTCGAATCCCCGGTTTCGAGCCGGCGCAGCACGTGCAGGCGCCGGCCCACGGTGTCCGATCGCGGGGAGAGCCGCTCGTGGGGCAGCGTTTCCCAGGAGGGGAACTCCGCCATGGCAGCCTCGGGGAGGTAGCTGTGCAGGGCGGCGACCAGCTCCTCGGTCTCGCGGCCGGTGGCGGTCACCGCCAGCACGATCCCGTCGGTGACCTTCGAGCGCAGCGCCTCGACGGTTTCCGCGGTGATGACCGCTCGCATCCCGGCAGGGGCGGCTATCTCCAGCTCGTTGGCGCGGGCGGCGTACCCGGTGGCGGCGTTGGATCTGACGCGGGAAAAGGAGGTGTCGGTTCGCAATGCGGTGCGCAGGCCGTGAAGCGCCATCGGCTGGGGTCCTTTCCGAAGACTGATGCGCGCACAACACAAGTACCCGAGATCCATGCCGGGTCCCGGGGTGCGCCATTCAAGCGTACCGCCGCGGGCAGGCAAGCCCGGTACGCTGGTGGGGTTGTATCAATATTGGTTCGGCCAATCTATTTTACGGAGTTTTGCCCCCATGGCCCTTAACGCCACCACAGACCTGACACACGCCCCCGACGCCGTCATCGCCACGCTGGTCGACCGCGACTTCGCCGAGCACCTGACCGGACTGGTCGGCGGATCGCTCAAGAGCTTCGATGTTTCCGGCGACACCGCCGCGGCCTTCACCCTGACCACCGTCCGCACCCTGCCGACCGACCGCGCACCGGAAATGGCCCGCAAATTCGTGGGCCAGACGGTCGAGGTCACCCAGGTCGAGTCCTGGTCGGCACCGGCCGCCGACGGATCGCGGGAAGCAACCCTGAAGCTCACCGTCGGTTCCCTGCCGGTATCGGTGGCCGGCACCGAGTCCTTGCGGGCCACCGAAGCAGGATCGGCCCTGGGCGTGGAGGCCACTGTGTCCTCCTCCATTCCATTCGTGGGCGGAAAGATCGCCTCGGCCGCCGAGCCGTTCATCTCCAAGGCACTCTCGCTGCAGGGCGCCAAGGTGTCCGCCTGGATCGAACGCGGCTAAATACCGATGTTTCGCCCGCCGCGGTTGCGGCGGGTGCCGGAACCGGCACAATGACCGGCGCATGGCTGCCCACCTTGGGCAGCCATGCGCCGGTCTTTGTCCTCCGGGCAGGCTGCCGCCGGAGGGCACCTCCACGCGCCCCAAGACGAAGCGTCCATTGGCTTCATGAGGCTTCCGGATGTGCACTGGGACACCCTGAGGCGATAGTGTTGTCTCTGGTGTGCCGGGAAGTCTGGTCGGCGATAACTTCAGCGTCCCCGAAAGAATTGAAGAAGAACCATGAGCCAATCCCCCACGCCATCGCCGAAACCGAAGACGGTTTTCGGTCCGGGAAGCTACACCGAACACCTGCGCATCGGGGAAATCCTGCGCAGGGAAACCGTCGGCGGACTCGTCCTGATCATTGGCGCCGTCGTTGCGCTCATCTGGGCCAATTCACCGGCATCGGACAGCTACTTCGCACTGCGTGACTTCCACTTCGGTTTCGAGATCTTCGGCATTGACCTGGACCTTTCCCTCGGCCACTGGGCAGCCGACGGCCTGTTGGCGGTGTTCTTCTTCCTGGTGGGCCTTGAGCTGAAGAAGGAGTTTGTCGCTGGCGATTTGCGCGACATGAAGCGTGCCATCGTCCCGGTGACCGCCGCCTTCGGCGGCGTTTTGGTGCCTGCACTGATCTTCGTCGCGTTGAACGCCTCCACCGGTGGGGAAACCCTGCGCGGCTGGGCAATCCCCACGGCCACCGACATCGCCTTTGCGGTTGCGGTGCTGGCCGTCATCGGGTCGAACCTGCCCTCCCCGCTGCGCATCTTCCTGCTGACACTCGCGGTGGTCGATGACCTGATTGCCATCGTGATCATCGCCTTCGTCTTCACCGAAGACCTGAACCCGCCCTACCTGCTGATGGCGCTGGCCCCCATCGCCCTCTATACCTTCGTGACGCACAAGTGGCCCAAGTTCTTTGCCGCGAACCTGTGGGCCCCCTGGGTCATCCTGCTGCCGCTGGGCATCGCAACGTGGGCCTTGGTCTTCGGCTCGGGAATCCACTCGACCATTGCCGGCGTCGTGTTGGGCTTCTGCGTCCCGGTGTTGCGCAAGAACAAGGACGAACTCGACAGGCCCGGCCTGGCCGAGCAGCTCGAGCACCGCTTCCGTCCGCTCTCCAGCGGCTTCTGCGTGCCGGTATTCGCCTTCTTCTCCGCCGGCGTGGCAGTGGGCGGCGCTGAGGGATTCGCCTCGGCACTGGGCGACCCGGTGCTCTGGGGCATCGTCTTCGGCTTGGTCTTCGGCAAGCCCATCGGCATCATGGGCGCGACCTGGCTGGTTACCAGATCGTCAAAGGCGAACCTTGATCCGGACACCAAGTGGGGCGACCTGCTGGGCGTGACGTTCCTGGCCGGCATCGGGTTCACCGTGTCGCTGCTGGTCTCCGAGCTGTCCTTCGGCCTGGCGTCGCCGCACTATGACCACGCCAAGGTCGCGATCCTGACCGCTTCGCTCCTGGCCGCCATCCTTGGCACGATTTGGCTGCGGCCGCGCGATCGCCGCTACCGCCTGGTCAACGAGCGCGCCGCCAGGGACGAAGACAGGGACGGCATTCCGGACATCTTCCAGAAGCCGGAAAACCTCGGCTAGAAGAACCACCGCATACAGATAGAGCCGGATTGGCCGTCCCGGAAATTTCCAGGGGCAGCCAATCCGGCTCTTTCGGCTTAAGGGGAGTGCGAACTACTGGTTGGCCGCCAGCAGGGCGGCCTCGGCGGCAACCCACGACAGCATGGCGCACTTGACCCGGGCGGGGAACTTGGAGACGCCGGCAAATGCTGCGCCGTCACCCAGGATTTCCTCGTCCCCGGCCCGGCTGCCCCGCGAGCGCATGAGTTCGCGGAATTCCTCCAGGATGGACATGAATTCGTCGCGCTCGATCCCGGTGGCCAATTCACTGAGCACCGAGGCCGAGGCCATGGAGATCGAGCAACCGTCGCCCTCCCAGGAAACATTTTTCACGATGCTTCCCTCAAGCTGGACGCGCAGTTGGATGTGGTCACCACACACGGGGTTGTGTTGCATCGATTCGCCGTGGGCCACCCCTTCCGGAGCCTCGAGCAACCCGGCTCCGTGCCTGGCCTTGGCATGGTCCAGGATGATTTGTTGGTACAGCTGGTCCAGATCGTTCACTTGCCGACTCCGAAATATCCGCGCACGTCCGACACCGCATTGAGCAGGGCGTCGACGTCACTGGTGGTGTTGTAGAGGTAGGTGCTTGCCCGGGTGCTGGAGACTACGCCCAGTGCCCGGTGCAGTGGTTGGGCGCAGTGGTGGCCCACGCGCACGGCAATGCCGCGCGAATCCAGGAACTGGCCCACGTCGTGCGGGTGCACGCCTTCGATGATGAAGGGGGCAGTGCCGATGCGTGCCGCGCCCTGGGCCGGGCCCAACACTCGCACCCCCGGGATAGCGTCCAGGCCGGTGAGCATGCGCTCGCCCAGGTTTTCTTCCCATGCCGCGATGCGGTCCATGCCCACTTCGCGCAGGTATGAGACGGCGGTGGCCAGGGCGTGGACCTGCGAAATCCTTTGGGTGCCGGCTTCGAAGCGCATGGGTGCCGGCAGGTACTCGGCCTTCTCCATCGTCACCGAGGTGATCATGGATCCGCCGGTGAGGAAGGGCGGCATGGCGTCAAGCAGTCCGGCACGGCCATAGAGTCCACCGATACCGGTGGGGCCAAGCATCTTGTGTCCGGAGAACGCCATGAAGTCCACATCGAGGGCCTTGACGTCCACGGGCAGGTGCGGGACCGACTGGCAGCCATCGAGGACCGTCAGTGCGCCGACATTGCGGGACAGCGCCACCAGTGCCGCAACATCGGTCACGGTGCCCAGGACGTTGGAGACATGCGTGAAGGCCACCACCTTGGTGGCGGGGGTAATGATCGAGCCGGCGAGGTCCATGCGCAGGGCGCCTGATTCGTCGACGGGAATGTACTTAAGGGTGGCGCCGGTACGCAGCGCCAGTTCCTGCCAGGGAATCAGGTTGGCATGGTGTTCGAGCTCGGTGACGACGATTTCGTCCCCTGCTCCGAGCGCGAAGGCACGGGCTGCATCTCCCCCGAGGCCCGCACTGGCATTGCCAAAGGAGTAGGTGACGAGGTTCAGCGCCTCGGTGGCGTTCGAAGTCCACACCACTTCGTTGTCCTTGGCCCCGATGAAGCGCGCCACGTCGGTGCGGGCCTGCTCAAAGATGTCCGTGGCCTCGACGGCCAAGGAATGGGCACCGCGGTGGACTGCAGCATTGAAGTTCTCGTAGTAGTGCTGTTCGGCCTCGTAAACGCAGCTGGGCTTTTGCGAGGTGGCCCCGGAATCCAAATAGGTCAGCGGCACTCCGTTGACGTTGCGACCCAAGATGGGGAAGTCTGCCCGCAGCCGCGAGACTTCGATGTCATCCAAGGCCTTGGGAAGGGTATCTTGCGTCGTGGGCAATGCACTGGACACGTTGGGATCCTCCGAAGTTCGTTTCATGCCGCCTTCGCCGCAACGGCTGTGCGCCGCGCTGTGCGGCTGGTTCCGTGTGACGATCGTGATTACGGCATCATTTGCTTCGCTAATTCTCCCACGTTCGGGCCTTCATGGCACATAAGTCAACCCTTACCAATTTGTGCCCGGCCCCGAATTTGGCATAAAAAGGTGCCGGCAGCGGGGGCGGGGATGGCCCCCGATCTCAGGGGGCAACCCACTACCGGCCCCCCTTGTTCCTGGGGCCAAAAATGGCGCGTCCAATCGGGGGCCGGACGGCTTCACCGTGAAGCACCTCGGTTCCCGGTACTAATCGTGGAATTTGCGTAGCGCCGATTCCAGTCCGTGATTCACCAGTTCTTCCACGGCGTCCGCCGCCGCGTCGGTCAGGAACGGTAGGGACTTCTTTTCGTCCTTCGAGAAGTCCTTGAGCACGTAATCCGCTGTCTCCATGCGACCGGGAGGCCTCCCCACGCCCACTCGCACCCGCAAATAGTCCTTGGTGCCCAGGGCCTTGGAAATGTCACGCAGTCCGTTGTGGCCGCCTTCGCCGCCCCCGAACTTGAGCTTCACGGTGTCGAAGGGAATGTCGATCTCGTCGTGCACGGCAATGACGTGTGCCGGATCGATGCCAAAGAACTTTGCCAGATTGGCCACGGGTCCGCCCGAGAGATTCATAAAGGTCATCGGCTTCGCCAGAACGAGTCTGGGCCCGCCAATGCCCAAGCGTCCCTCGAGGATCTGCGCCCGGGAGCTGTGGGTCTTGAACTTTCCGCCGATGCGCGCGGCAAGTTCGTCGACGGCCATCTGGCCAACATTGTGCCTGTTATGCGCGTAGCCGGGCCCGGGGTTTCCGAGCCCGGCTACGAGCCAGGTTTCGCTAGTCATGCGACAACCAATGTCGAGATGATTACTCGGCGGAAGCTGCCGATTCCTCGTCTGCTTCCGAAACTGCGGCATCGATCGTTGCAACGACAACGCTGCCTTCGATGGCCAGGGCGGTGCCCTCCGGGAGGATCAGGTCCGATGCGAGGATCTGGGTTCCCGCGGTCAGGCCGGAGACGTTGGCGACAACGTGCTCCGGAAGGGCGACTGCCTCGGCTTCGACGGCGATGACCGCGTGGTCCAGGGACAGGGTCGAACCGGCGGTGAGTTCACCCTGGATCTGGACGGAAACCTCGACGATGACCTTTTCGCCCTTCTTGACGATCAGGAGGTCAAGGTGGTCAACGGTCTGGCGCAGGGCGTGGCGCTGGATGTCCTTCACCAGGGTGACGGTGTCTTCGCCGTCAACCGAGATGTTCAGGAGGGCGTTGGAGCCACGGACTGCAAGGGTGGTGGCGGCGGACGGCAGCAGGACGCGGACCGGATCGGTGCCGTGGCCGTAGATCACTGCAGGGATCTTGCCGGCGCGGCGGGCCTGGCGTGCGGCGCCCTTGCCGAAGTCGGTGCGCAGTTCGCCGTCAAGGGTGATGATGTTGCTCATGGTGTTCTCCTTGTGGAAGATGATTAATTGGTTCCTGCCCCGCTCGGGCCTAGAAGCATCATCATCCGATTCCTGTAAAGGAGAAGGACGCGTAGTGCGTTTCTAGCCTCGTCGATAACGGACCCCCATTTGCATGGGGTTCCCTCGCCTGGGCACAAGTAGATATTTTAGCAGGGCACGGGCATCCGGGGGAAATCGTCCAAGATCCAGGACTGGACCCTTAACGGAAGCGGACCCCGACGCGGCGCCCGCTTGGGAGCTGCTTCGGGGTCCGACTTCAAGCCGATGTCCCGTGGGACGGGTTCCTAGGCGTCGCCATCAAAGAGGCTGGTGACCGAGCCGTCTTCGAAGACTTCCTTGATGGCCCGTGCCAACAAGGGTGCGATCGAAAGCACCGTCAAGGTTTCGAAGCGCTTGGATTCCGGAATTGGCAGGGTGTTGGTCACCACGACCTCGCGGGCACCGGACTCGGCCAGGCGCTGCGCGGCCGGGTCGGAGAACACGGCATGCGTGGCGGCGATGATGACGTCCTTGGCACCGGCGTCTTTCAGCACCTTCACGGCGCCGGCAATGGTTCCACCGGTGTCGATCATGTCATCGATCAAGACACAGGTGCGGCCCTCGACTTGGCCGACGACGGTCTTGGAAACGGCCTGGTTCGGGACCGTCAGGTCGCGGGACTTGTGCACGAAGGCCAGCGGCGCGCCACCGAGGCGTTCGGCCCACTGCTCGGCCACGCGGACGCGACCGGTGTCGGGGGAAACCACGGTGACCGGGTCGTCCCCGACAACCTTGCGGATGTGGTCGGCCAGCAACGGGATGGCGAAGAGGTGGTCGACCGGGCCGTCGAAGAAGCCCTGGATCTGCGCGGTGTGCAGGTCCACGCTCATGATGCGGTCGGCACCTGCCACCTTGAACATGTCGGCAACCAGTCGGGCCGAGATCGGCTCGCGGCCGCGGCCCTTCTTGTCCTGGCGCGCGTACGGGTAGAACGGGGCCACCACGGTGACGCGCCTGGAAGAGGCACGCTTCATGGAATCAACCATGATCAGCTGCTCCATGAGCCAGTTGTTCAGCGGCGCCGGGTGCGCCTGGATGACAAAGACATCCTTGCCTCGCACCGATTCGCCGGAGCGCACATAGATCTCGCCGTTGGCGAAGTCGTAGGCACTCATCGGAAGCAGTTCGGTCCCAAGGGCCGCTGCCACCTCTTCTGCCAGCTCGGGGTGGGCACGCCCGGAAGCCAGCACCAGCTTCTTATCGACAGTATGGCTCAGTTCGCTCATGGAATCGCTTTCTCGCTCTGACGGGGATCGGAAATGATGTGGAGGGTTACTTGGCCTGGTCCGCGGATTCCGCGGTCACGCCGGAATCCAGTGCGGACTTGAATGCGGCTTCCGCGGCGGGGGAACCGGGACGCTTGGACATCGTCCAGCCCTCGGTATTTCGTTGCGGTGCCACGGTCAGGGCAAGGGCCCCCGCCGGAACGTTTTTGCGCACGATGGCGCCTGCACCTGTGTATGCGCCGTCACCGATGCTCACGGGTGCGACAAACACGGTGTTGGAGGCGGTGCGCACGTGCGAGCCGATGACGGTGCGGTGCTTGTTGACGCCGTCGTAGTTGGCGGTGATGTTGCCACAGCCGATGTTGGTGTATTCACCGATTTCGGCGTCCCCGGCGTAGCCCAGGTGCGAGAGCTTGGAGCCACGGCCAACGACAATGTTCTTGGTCTCGTAGAAGGCTCCGATCTTGGCGTCAGGGCCGAG
Source organism: Paeniglutamicibacter sp. ORCA_105 (assembly GCF_045798545.1). NCBI lineage: Bacteria > Bacillati > Actinomycetota > Actinomycetes > Micrococcales > Micrococcaceae > Paeniglutamicibacter > Paeniglutamicibacter sp. ORCA_105. The sequence goes on from NZ_JBIXLM010000011.1 coordinate 47,900, forward strand.
ATTGGTCTTGGGGCGCAGGTAGGCGAAGGGGCCGACCGATGAGCCTTCGGCAATGATGGAGTCGGTTACGTCCGAGCGGACGATCTTGGCGCCGCGCCCGACCTGGGTGTTGGTCAGCGTGGTGTCAGGGCCGACGACCGCATCGGTTCCCACGGCGGTGCTTCCATGCAGCTGGGTGCCCGGCTTGATGGTCACGTCGTTGGAAAGTGCCACCTCGACATCGATCCAGGTGGTTTCCGGGTCGATGATGCTAACGCCTGCGCGCATCCACTTTTCGAGGATGCGGCGGTTCATTTCCTTGCCCAGTGCGGCCAGTTGGACCCGGTCATTGGCGCCCTCGACCTGCCAGGCGTCCTCCGTGACGACGGCCGCGACGCGCCCCCCCGTGGACCGGGCAATGCCCAGCACATCGGTGAGATACATCTCGCCCTGCGCGTTGTCGGTCGTGACCTCGGCCAGTGCCGAGCGCAGGACCTCGGCGTCAAATGCGTAGATCCCGGAGTTGACCTCCCGGATTGCGCGTTCTTCGTCGCTTGCGTCCTTGTGTTCGCGGATGCCGGTCACCGTTCCGTCCTCGGCACGCAGGATGCGGCCGTATCCGGTGGCATCTTCCAGCAGTGCGGTAAGCACCGTGACGGCATTGCCTTCGCGGTCGTGGGTGGCAACCAGTTCGGACAACAGCTCGGTGGTCAGCAACGGGACGTCGCCGTACGTGACAACGATTGTGCCTTCCAGCGCCGGGTCCAGCTTTTCGAGGCCCAGTTGCACGGCTCGTCCGGTGCCCGGGATTTCGTCCTGGTCGGCGATGACGACGTTCGGCTTGACCTGCAGGAGGTGCTCGACGACGCGTTCGCGTTCAAATCGGACCACCGCCACCAGCGTTTCGGGGTCGAGCCCCTCAGCTGCGGCAAGGGCGTGCCCCACCATGGAGCGACCGCCGATTTCATGCAGGATCTTGGGTTTTGCCGATTTCATCCGGGTTCCTGCGCCTGCGGCGAGAACGATGACAGCGGCTGGTGCGTTGGCGTGAACGCTCAAGATTGGTACTCCCCTGCTACATTGGCTAGCCGGACCGGCCGGGCCAGGCCTCATCATTCTATCCCGGCGAAACACCGGGATTTTCAATGATTGATGAGTTCCGCCCATAGGATTCGAACCTATACTCCACAGCTCCAAAGGCTGGGGTGCTGCCATTACACCAGGGCGGAATGTGCGTTGAGCTTGCCTCACCGGCACAGTGAACTATTCTGCCACGACTGTAGGCATCGATGCGACTTGAACGACGTCGGCGCGTTCATCCTCTGTTCACACCACCGTGACTAGGCATGGTTTATGCCGTTCCTGTGCTTACTATGTTGCTTATGAGCCCCACCGCACGCCCGCGCACGCGAATGACCGGAGTCCAACGCCGGCTTCAGCTGATCGATATCTCACGCCAGCTATTCTCCTTGCGGGGCGTAGACGGAACCACGATCGAAGAAATCGCCCGCGCTGCGGGTGTGTCCAAGCCCATCGTCTATGAGCACTTTGGTTCCAAGGAAGCGCTCTACATGGAAGTGGTCACGAACGAATACCGGGAGTTGCTGTCGCGGATCACGGAATCACTCTCCGGTGACGACTCCTCACGGGTGTTGCTGGAGAAAGCAGCGCTCGCGATCTTGACCTACATAGAGGACAGCACCGAAGGATTCCGCATCCTGGTTCGCGATGCCCCGCCGTCCCAGCCCGAGGGCACGTATTCCACCCTGCTGACCAAGGTGACCGAGCAAGTCGAGCACATCCTGGCCGACGAGTTTTCCCGCCGCGGGTTCAGCGCCGAGGATGGATCCATCTACGCGCAGATGCTCGTGGGCATGGTCGCCATGACCGCGCAGTGGTGGTTGGATGCCCGGCACCCCGACAAGCGCACGGTTGCCGCCCATGTGGTGAACCTGGCCTGGTACGGTTTGACCGGCCTTCGCAAGGATCCTGCGCTCCAAGACCAGCAGGCCCGGCAGTCCCCGACAGCCGAGGTTCCGCAGGCGGAGTAGTCGGACCAAATTCTCCAGGTGACATTCCTGCCGGCGGTGGTGGTCGGGCAGGCTTGCACCCTTGGCCCTGACTGCACTTCTTGATGGTTCAAGACTTGTTGCTCCCCGCCTGGCACTCCACTGGATCTGTTGCCCCTTCGGGCGCACGGTTTCGCCCCGTAAGGAGTCAGGGCCGCTTAATCGTTATCCCCGACGCGGTGGATTCCATGTGCCCGGGGTTCGGCAACCCCCAGCGACACGTGGAACCCCCGAATCCCGCGGCCCCCCGTGTCACGGCGGAGACGGACAAAGCCCGCGGCACCCATGAGTAGAAGGCTGATAAATCCGGCAACGGGTGACCACCACCCTGCAACGGCCATTGCCGTCGCCACAAAGGTTGTGGCGCAAAAGCTCAAGACAAGGGCCATGGCCAAGGTGTCACCCCTGTCCCTCGGACGCATCCGCAGTGCCCACCCGTAGCCCGGCACGAAGAGACAGAAAACCACGGCACTGATCAAGTGCACTGCTTCCACTTCAAGCAAGAGCACAATGTAGATAATCGTCACCACGATGACGACGGGTCCGGTGCCAATGATGCGCAGGGCACTCATTGGTTCCTGCCCAAGTCCGAAAGCCTGAAAACGGTGGCGTCGGTCGTCTCATAGGCAATCTCAAATCTGTCGGATTGCCGCAATTCCGCCTCGATCCGTTCCAGGCTCCCTACCGGCATGGACTGCTCGGCGTTGACGGCAATTTTTTGGCCCCGGGTAATCAACACGTATCCTTCGGTGTATTTGCTGTCGACGAGCCATGCGGAAAGCCTGACAGCAGGGTCCGACAGCAACCCGCGAATCGATTCTTCCGGTTCACGGTCCAACGGCACATATGTGAATTTCTCGTAGTCGATGAAACGCGCCGGATAGTTTGGGCTCCCTTCAACGAGCAAGGAGCCGGGTGCCGCATGCGCGTATACCCAGCTCGAGGCTTCAATCTCTTCAGGGGGAAAGTAGTTCTGTTGTTCCTTGCCGTAATAGCCGAGCAGAAACCCCGGAGTGACCAGTGCGATGACAACACCGGCAGACACGAGGCTTCGCAAGGGAAAACCCTGGCCGTCGCGCGGGAGACACGTTTCGGCGGCGAGTATGGCAATGAACGGCGAGGCGAACAGGAACGCCCGGAACAGCACCTCTCCACCGAAGCCAGTGGTCAACACCAGGATTCCGGGCAGCAGCATGAGGATCGCGGCGGTGCCGCGCGGCCCCATGCCGTCCCAGCGGTGCCAATTGCCTTGCTTGTTCCGGTTCGCCCAAATGCCGAACACCGACAACAGGCCGGCGATGGCAACGGTGGACCGGCCGCCCCAAACCACAAGCAGTGCCGTGCCCGTGATGGCACTCGCCTTTTCGAGGGTCTGGTCTGCGTTGTCCACGACATTGCCGAATTCCGAGACTAGCTCACGCAAGTTGGGAAGTGTGTAGTCCAAGGCCCCGGTAAAGGCCCACCCGGCTATGACCGCCAGCGCAACGATCGGCAGTTGCCATGCATTGGTGCGTCGTAGTGCAGTCAACGCAACAACCGCCATCAGCATCATCAGCGGAGTGATCTGATGGGTGAGGGCCACCGCGGCGACGATCACGGCAAACGGACCAATCATGGCCACATGTGACATCGGCCTGAGCATCAGCCCGACCATGGCCAAATAGAGGATCAAGCCGACGGCCTGCGGGGAGAAGTAATCCTGCCCCACCCAGTTGATGAGCAGGAAGAACATCAGGCCCAGCCAGATCAACGTGCGGTTCCGTGTAAGGCCCCTGAAGACGTAGCGCAATACGATCACGGTGAACAGGTTGAAGGCCACGGGGGCCCAGGAGGCAATTTGGAGCACGTCGGATTGCCCGGAGAGGTCAGTGAGCAGGGCGCCGCCGGCAAAGAACCCCGGCCAGTTTTGGTAGATTTGCCCCGCGTCAAGGGTGGTGTCAACCGATCCGTGCCGCTGGATGTACTCGACGATGCCAACGTGTTTATAGGCCCACGAGTAGCGAAGCGTGCCGTATAAAACCGCGGGTGTGCCGTGGATCAACACGATGTACGTGACCAGGAAGGTACCGAGCACCCAGCTTGGCAGACCCTTGTACAGGCTGGCCAGGAAGCCTCCAAGGAGCAGCGCCAAGGCAAACGCCGTCACGGGAGTGAACAGGCTCAGCAACCCCAGGGCGCCCATGTCACGGGGCTCCGCACCGCTGAAGCTCCAGCCCCAGAGTGCCACGGCCACGAGGGGAATCGCCAAGCACACCGCAATGCTTCTCATATGCTTGGCACCCCCGGTGCCAAGGGCTGCCGGCGGTGTCGCCGGGACCTCGCCGTGGATATTCGACCCATGACGGCCACTCGATGTGGTTTGCGTTTTCATTGCCGCTCCCCGGCAGTCGCAATGGTGTTGGGCCAGGGTTTTGGCCAGTTAGTGCCCCGTGCCTTCGGCACTCCGCAGGCATTGAGTGCAGTAAGAGAGGAATGTCCGGTCCGCTCCAGTTTGCGTTTGGTCCGCCGTGAACGGTGCAGCCGTCCGGCCCCATCGACGAAAGAACGCCATCCACGCTCGTTGTCCCACAGGCCCGTGCGCCCCGTCACCAGCAGGAACACCGCTGTGACGCTGTGGATCATGAGGATCGCCAGTCCGATGCCGGCAAGCCCCCACGTGTGCAGGGCATACCATCCGCCCACCCAGGTGCTGATCGAAATAAACGCATACACCCCTACGACCGCGCGCATGTTTCCGCGCACCCTGGCCGTACTTACGCTTATGCCTACAATCAGGTGCGGGATTGCCGACGCCAAGATAAATTGCAGGGTCGACGTCGCGTTTTCCGCGTAGTGCGGTCCCATCAAACGCAGCACAAACGGGGCAAAAACAATGCCGAGGATCGCGGCGGGAACCACCAGTTGGGCACCATGCAACAACGCCCTGCGCGCGTATGCGGTTGCGTGGGCCGGGTCGTGAACCGATTCGGCAATCAAGACGCTTCCCACGTTGCTGACGATCAGGTACAACGATTCCCCGATGGCGTTGGCAATGTACCAATACGCGCTGGCTTCCGCTCCGGCGACCTGGAGCACGATCAACGTCATGACATCGTTTGTCGCAAACCAGAGCATGGTCGCCAGGTGGTCGGACGCGGCAAAACGCACAATGCTTGATATCGGAACCCGCGTTTCCTTGGCCGGCCGGGAGTCCCGGGCCGCAGCTTGGCGCGCGTACCGCAGCGCCAGTGCCGTGATAAGAAGCACCGCCAGCAAGGCAGGGATCATGGTTGCCGTAAAAATTGCCCACGTGGCGGCACCGGCGAACAACGGAAGCAGGGCGATCTTGAACACGGATGCGAGGCCGTTCTGGATCGGGACCCAGCCGGTACGGCGCAGACCGATGAGCACTTGATCCTGCAACACGTAGAGCACCCATATCGCCGTGCCAACGACAAAGGCAAGCATCGCCACCGGGCTGTCGCGAAGGAAACCAAGTTTTTCGGCCCACAAGGGTTGTCCCAGCAGGAAGATCCCTGCCGCAAACATGGCGGCCCCGGCGCAAAACGCGTAGCAGCTCATGATGATCCGTGCCGTGCCGGATCCGGCCGCAGGCAGGAATCGAATCAGGCCGTTGTTCATCCCCAAGGTTGCAAAGTTGGCAAGCAAGGCGACGGTCGACATGAGTGCCACACCAATGCCGACCGCCGATGTGGGGAGCCATCGGGCGGCGAGCGCCCAGAAGGCAAGTCCCAGCACAGAGGTGAGTCCGGTGCCGATAATGAGGGCATCGGCACTGCGTCGTAACGGATCGTTGAACCGTGCCCTGAGCGAGCCGGCAATACCGATCTTCTCGCTAGTCATTTTTCAGGATCCGGACGTGGTCAATACTCATCGTTGCGGGGAAAACCGTGGACTCGTCGGGGTTTCCGGGAAAGTCTCCCCCGACGGCAAGGTTCATCACCAGGTACATGGGTTCATCCGGAACCCGTTCGTCGTCCAGCTGCCACACCTGCTTTCCGTCCAGGAAGAACTTCAGTCGACCGGGCGTCCAGTCCAACCCGACGGTGTGCCAGCCTTCGGTGAGCGTGTATCCGCCGGGGACCGCGTATTTATGGCCGAGCGAGCGTTCCGCGTCGTTCTTTGGATGCATGCGCATCCGAAGTATTCCCGGTTTATGGCCCAGCAATTCCAACAGGTCGACCTCGGGGACCGGTTCCGTGCTTGCCGGAAGCATCCAGATCGCCGGCCATAGTCCACGGCCCGCCGGCATTTTTAGGCGGACCTCGACCTTTCCGTAGGTGAACGCGAATTTCGCCGGCTTATCGTATGCCGGGGGTCCGGTCGTGACCATGCCCGAGGCATAGTCGAACGGTTTGCCCTCCGAGTCGTAAACCCGGCGATCCTCCGCCGTCAGGTTCAGGATCCCGTTGGCGATTTTCGCTTGCTCCGGCATGTACCATTCGAGCTCGTTATTGGTGGCAATGGTGCAACCGCCCTTGTCCCACCAATGGCACCGATTCCAGATCGACTCATTCAGGGTGTTTTCATCAAAACGTTCATCCAGCAAGATCCTTTCGTCGGCCGGTTCGACGGGCGCCACGGATGCCCCCGGATTGGGTTCCTCCGCGGGATCTGCAGGTTTCCCCTGCCTCGGGGAATCATCGGTTCCTGTCGTTCCGACCGCCGAGGCAAGCGGCGAAAAATCCGTGTCAAGGATTTGATGGCGGGTGCTGGTGGCCAATGAGAAAACCAGGGACAGTGCAATTGCAGCACCTATCGCCGCTCCCCAGATCCTGTTAAACATCGCGGAATCCCAGCAGGCGTTTTACGAGTCCGCGTATGGCGGCATCTGCGCGGGTCCACGGCAGGCGGTCCAACCGCAACTCGGCATAGTCGTAGGCAACTGCTCCCAGCTTCTCCTTGAACTGCGCCAGGGCCTCCGATTCGCCGGACTCCCCCATGTGGTACGTGGTGCACCCCAATTCACAGGCACGCTCCATGTTTTTCCACTGCACCAAATACCCCGCGCCGCTCTTGCCCACACGCTCGCGGTCCATGGCACCGAGCGTGTAATGGGCGGTACCGGCCAACATGACAATCGAGCCGGCCGCGGGCTTGCCGTCTACGTATGCGATCGTCACCTGGTACCCACTGCCCAGGTGTCGGGCCAGCAATTGCAATTTACTCAGGGGGTCACGCCGTTTGGCGCGGACATGAGCCAACGCCCGCGGCTCATGTTGTTGCCCGGCCCACCGGTCAATCGACAGAAGGTACAGGGCATAGAAGTCTCGCAGGAGTGCATCGGTGTGGCCCATCTCGATGCGCACGCCTTCACGCTCGGCTATGCGGACGTGGCGGCGCGAGGACTGGGACATGCCCTTCCAGACGTTTTCGGCACCGCCACTGAGGTCCACTGCGTGGGCACGACGCGGGATGGCGAGCACCCCCTCATCAACGGCACCGGCCCAGGCCTGCCATTTCTTCGGATCCGGCCAGATGCCTATGCGCTGTAGACGAAGTTTACGCAGGTCCTGCAGGATCGCCCGAGTCGTTTCTGCATCCGCTTCGGCCCCTACCAGGCCGCCGACTCCCCAGCCCGGCGGGTAGGACTGAAGCCATCCGCCCAGTCCGGCAAGACCTCGACGTTGGACCAGCGGAAGCAGGAATTCGCGGCCGTCGGCAAAGCTGTAGAGCCTGCTGGCGTCCCGGTAGCGGCCGCCGGAAGTCAGCGCATCGACCCACTCGGGGGCGTGGTCGGGTAGCGCCTCCTGGTCGGCGTCCAGCATGCTTCGCCATTTTTTCCGGGGGACGGGTGATACCACCACTGGTTCAAGCATGGGATCCCCGCCTCGTCTTTGACGCACGGAACCGGCGCACCTGCCGCCAGACGTGGGTACGCCAGCGTTCTTGTGGGCGGGCCCGTTTCACGGCCGTGCCTGCCAACACCGCTTCAAGGTGTTCCACGCTGCAATCGGCCATCACCGTATACCGGGCCAGGGCGAATGGGTCGTCCTGCGGATGACTCAGTGCGTTGCGCACGGCCGCTGCCGAGGAGTACCCGGCCTCGATGACCATTTGCCTGACTACCTTGTCGTGATAACCGTGCGGGTAGGCGAAGGTGTCCACCGGCCGCTCGATCAGCTCTTCCAGGGCCTTTTTGCTTCCGGCGATTTCCCGGGATGCGGCTTCCCGTCCTATGCAGTCAAGTTGCGGGTGGGTCACGCTGTGCGCACCCATCTCGACGCCGTCACGGGCAAGCTCCCGGATGGCCGGGCCGTCAAGCATGGGCAATTCCCCGGCGCCCACCGACCCAAGCCATTCGCTGCGGCCGCCGACCACTCCCGTTGTCACATACAAGGTGGCGGGCAATCCGCGATGCTTCAACACCGGCCAGGCATTCGAGGCGAAATCGGCGAATCCGTCATCGAAGGTCACCGCCACGCTCCGAGGCGGCACTTCGGCACCCGATCGGATCAGGTTGACCACTTCGCCGACGGACAGCCCCGTGTACCCGAGCCTGAGCAGCGCATCCATGTGGTCGGCGAATAGCTTGCATGTCACTGCCCAGGGGCTGAAGCCCACGGGTGTATCGTCCTGGACGGAATGGTAGAGCAGGATCGGGATTACCGCGTTCATGGTGTTCCCCCCGCAGCGATCTGGCGCTTCAGGTGGCGTCGGCTTCGCAGATACCTCCAGGGCCCGGACAGGAGGCCGCGCCGGTGTTCGCGCAGCAGATCCCTTGGATAGGGCGGAAGACCGGCGACGACAGGCGGGTTCATGATGTTGGTTGCGCGCGACCGCAGGATTGAGGCATTCCCGGCAAATGCGAGCACCATGCGCGGGTCGTGCATGAGACAGCGCATCAGGTGCGCCCCCAGTCCGGCACCGTATCCGTAGACCTGGCGGCGCAGCGCCGCATAGTCTCGGTGGTGCGGATGCAAAACGATCGCGGCCGGTTCATAAACGAGCCGGTTCCCCGAAGCCAGGACGTCATGGAATGCCGCCAAGTCGTCGCCGCCCATCGCCACGGTTCCGGTGCCCAGGGCGGCTTCGAACCCCCCGGCATTTTGCAGGTACCGTGTCTGGAACGCCATGTTGGCCCCGGATCCGCATGCTCCGGAGGTGTACGGCATCAGGGGAAACTCTGCATTGCCCCGGGTGCCGTCGAAGACGCGCCTGTGCAGGCCCTTGTCATAGGTCATGTTGCCTTCCACCCATTGTTGCGGAAGGGTGTCAAGCTCACGCGGAGCGATCATGCCGGTGACACAGACCGCGGACGGATCTTCGGCGAAGACCTTCACCAGGCGTTCGAGCCAGCGGCGGTCGGCCAGGACATCGTCGTCGGTGAAGGCGACGACGTCCGTGGCGATGTGCGGCATTGCGGCATTGTGCGCGTGGGCGAGTCCCGGTCTGTCTTCGCGCACATAGACCAACCGCGGGTCTTGACGGGTGCGCAGTGCCATGAGTTCGGCGGTGCGCTCGTCCGACGGCGCGTTGTCCACAACGACGATCCGCTCGGCCGTCAGGGTTCCGGACTCAATCGAAGCCAGGCACTCCACCAGCTGCTCGGGGCGATTGCGCGTCGCGAGGACAACGGTGACCGAGGGGTAGACGTTCGGGTTGGACGAGGTGGATCGATCGGCGCCGGCAGCTTCGGGCCATGCTCTCGCGGCCAAATGCTGACGGACCACAGCCGGGGTGACGGTTTCATGCTCGGCCAGTTGGAAGCTCAGCTTGGACACTGGGTCGCCGTCCCTGGTGAGCAGGCACTGCACTTTCCGGTACCTGGCTCCGGATTCAAGCGCATCCAGCGTTGCCGATGGGTTCTTCAGGTCGATGATCAACGGCAGCACCGGCAGGACCATCCCGATCCCTGCGGACCTCCCGCCAGACTTCCGTATCTTGAAATGGCTGGTGGTCGCCAACGCCATTCCGGCCAACACGCTCGCGAACAACGCATTGGCTGCCGCTCTACCGATTTCAGCCGTACCGGGTTGCGCGCCGACCTGCGTGCCTCTTCGAGGCCATTTCAACCCTTGACGGTTGACTCGATCCCGCATCACACGGGAACCGACAGTGATAAGACCAAGACCCCGCGCAAGATGTTCAGGTTGTCCCTGGTAGCCCGGTAAAATTTTCGGGCTCGTTTTCGACTTCATGCTTTCTTCCCCCAAGTTCGACCGCCTGGATCCAGCTCCCAAAGCTGTTTCGTGGCAGGGTGCTCATTAAAGAATTGCTGATCCGCTTGGCGTAATCGCGGAAAGACCTCCCTCTGCGCGGCAAGAAGCATCGCATGGACCGGTCATGTGTCCCGTCGGTGTCGGCGCGGCTGTTCCGCCATGAAATGGGCCCGGGATCGAAGCCGTTGTTTCCGGGCATCGTGTCGCCCGCCATTGAATCAAGATAACCACAGCCGCCCCCAGTGGTGGTTTTAGGTGGCGAAGACTTGTTCGCCGTTGAAACAGCACCTTACGCCTTGACAGGCAAATTTTGAAGAGCGGTTGGACTATTTGGCAATCGCGAGACTCTAGGTCACCTCGGTTGCACATCAGCATCATCGTCGTTGTCGCACACGGTCTGACGATGCGCCGGCCACACGTTGCAGGACAACTATGCGACATTCCTGACAGGTTCCGGGACAAGCAAGCCACGCGCATAACCTACACATGTCGCCAGGAGCCCACCTACGATCGCTAGGGACATTCCCAACGGCCTAAGCGAACGGTTCCTCAACGCCGTTCCAATGCCCTGGCTGAACCCGGCAGGCAGAACGGTTAATACGTAGGATTTTTCCGTGTGCAGACTTTCCGCGTGCTCGTTGATCCGGGCGGATTGACGCCTGACTATGACTGACTTGCTCACTCCCTCCCAATAGCAGCGCCTCATGAAGTAAGCCATCCGGTGACGTTCCAGGGTGACCCGGTGATTCACCACAGCCTTGCGGCAAAGCACCACCCGATGGTTTGCCGAATGTTGCCTGATGCGCATGGATAGCTCGGTTTCTTCGCCGCCGACAGGTTTGGCACCGATCCTTCCAAGTCCGGACGAAAAGCCACCGCTGTCGACTATGCTCGCCCGTCTAAATCCCATGGATGATCCAATAGGGTTCCTGATGTAATCGCCATCCGCGGGAAGCCCGACATAGCTGCAACCGACAACCCACAGGAACTCTTCGGGAAACCAGGATGGCCGTTGTCCTGCATCCCATTTAGGCAGCGCCATTCCGCCGACTCCGACCACGTGGGAATGAATAAACGGCTCGCTCATGTACTGGACCCATTGCGTGTCCGCAACGGCATCGTCATCAAGAAAAAGGACGATTTCTCCCGATGCCCTGGCGACTCCCGAGTTCCTCGCCCCCGAGAGCCCTTTGGCTTCAGTGTTCGCGACCACCACTGCATCCGAGAATTGCTCCCGTGCCCGCTCCAATAATCGTGGATTGTAGTCAATCACGATGATCACTTCTGCTGGATCCATCGACTGGCAGGCCAGTGAAGCCCTGGCCCTGACCAAGTCGTTCCAGCGTGATTCCGTAAATGCACAAATGACAACAGAAACTAGACGTTTCATTCCTGGCCTAGGCCTCTCCGGTACCCGGTGTTCCCAGCTGTTCGGGCTTTCCAAGACGAATCGGAGACGCCCGCTGACTGCGCGACAGACATTCTTTCGACAATCAAGGTGCGCAGACAGCGGCCACCGTCCCGGAAGGTGTTTAGGTTACTTTCACCGTTGAGCCGATCCGCCTCGAAGCTTGGAACTTCTGCGATCCTCAGTCCCGCCTTGACTGCACGAATGCTCATCATCGTTTCGATCTCAAAGCCGTCACCCCAAACATGGCCAAGAGACGAGTTGAAAGGATCCGGGAAGTCGAATGCCTCCACGCTTTCCTTTGTCATGGCGTTGAACCCGTAGCAGAGGTCTGTGTAGGCGGTTCTGAAGAAAGCGTTGGCGATGCCATTCAGGAAATGATTCCCCAAAGTCCGAAGTCTCGTGATATCAGTGCTTCCGCCTCCCGGGAGGAACCGGCTGCCCCTGACATATTCCGCGCCGTCGTCCATGGCCGAAAGAAAAGCCGCAATTTCGGATGGGTCCATGGAACCATCCGCATCGATGGCCACGATCCGTTCACAACTCGCCGAAGCGAAACCTGCGACGAGGGCGTTGCCTTTGCCCTTTCGAGCTTGTTGAATCACCACGATGTCAGGAATGACGTCCCGAGCAACCCCCACTGTTCCGTCGGTCGATCCTCCATCGACGAGAATGAACTCATCTATTCCAGGCGGCAACGCCTCGAGCACTTGGCCCACGTTTAGTTCTTCATTGAATGTGGGCACGACAAGCGAAACGCTTGCACCACCTTGTGAACCGCGCATCTAAATTACCCCCAAGTAGTTTAGGAAAGTTGCATCCCAAAAATGTGGATGCGGTGTCGCATTGTCCGATCAATAGCGACGCAAACGCGCAGTATCCCCATCGCGGCGACGGGGCATTCTGTGAGCGCTGTAAGCCCAAGGCTAGGCACCAAGAAGGGGTCGGACACGCGTAAAAAGCACTCTAGTGTGGGCGTTTTCCCCGGCGTTTCACCTAGCCCACTACTCACTTTCGAAGTAGGTAGACTGCTCCCCGGATCCGTACAGGACGAAGGTAGGGCGTACGCCGATCTGGGCGCCCGTCAAGCCCAAAAGGTTGCTCCCCATCCAAGGATGGGGAGCAACCTTGTGGTACGTGATCTTGGACATCGTGCCTTGTAGCGAGTGAGTGCGTGTAGGAATCGACATCAGCCTTCGCCGACCGCTCGAGACCAATTAGCGAAGATTGACGGGCGACGAGCTTTTGCCTTGAACTGCTTAACGGTTGGTAGCAACATGTGTTGTCCGGAACCGGGTTCCGGACAATATCCGGCAGAGGTCCAACGGCATGCCGGGCAAGCCCTCCCGCATGTTTTCTCCGATTAAGGTGACTCTTCCGTGGGACAAGGAGCCGGCGGCTGCTGGGGGGTCGATCGCCCAAGATGGACAATCGCCAACCGCCGACTCCAGTCCTGAATACGCAGGCGGTTTACGCTAACGCCTGCCTATACCCGGCGTATTATTCGAATGGAAATCGCGAATCCAGTGCACGTAATTCGATCCACCAACCAATATTCTTCCCCGGGCTAATTCAAAGAATAGTCAGCGAATGGGGGGATAACCACGCGTATTGGATACCTTATTGTTGACCGGAGACTACGCGAACTTGGCGATCGTCCACTCGAATTTCCACCAACTCCAGTGGTTGCTGATCCTAACCAAGGTTGCCTAGTTCCGCGCGTCCACTGATCCCTAGCTTTGCGAAGATCCGGTAGAGGTGTCCCTCGACTGTGCGTTGCGAAACCGTCAGGCTTTGTGCAATTTCCCTGTTGCTTTTCCCCTGGCCGACCAACTCGATGATCTCCTTTTCACGGCTTGTCACCCCACGTTCATTCATGGCTTCGCTCAACGCTCCCCAGCTCTGGCCACCAAGTTCCGTGACCCACGAAGCCAATTGACGCAGCAGGACCCCACGCTTCCTCTCGTCGATGCCATCGCTGTGGCCACGCAGACACGAAGCAAGAAGTTCGGCTCCAAGACAGGTCTCCCCGCAAGAGAACATCAGCTCAGCTGCACCGACGATGTCCACCAATTGCCCTGAGCGCACCAAGCCCATGGCTTCCGCAAGTGTGCCGTATCGTCGACCCACACCTTCGGAGTTCAGTGTCTCGAGGCGGTCCAGCGCCCGCGGTCGGTCTCGGAGACCATTCGACATTTTCCACAACAAGATCAGCAGGTGGTGTTCTGTCTGACTGCGTTTCTCTGCACGGGCCCGTTCGATAAGTGCGACCATGGCTTCCGGTTCCTCCGGCGACCTCGATAGTTGCCGGTATCCGGTGGCCAACATCAAAACGTCGGGGTCTTCGACGCGACCATTTCCGTGTTCGATAGGGTTTTCGCGACGGTCATGGCCCCCGCCGAACGTGGCACCCTCCATTTGCGATTCTTGGAAACCGTACAACGCCTCGGCCAAGGGGTACAAACCGTCGGGGTCGTAGCTGGCCAATTCCGCCCGGGCTTCGTCCAGGAAATTTCTGGCAAGCGGCCATCGCCCTTGCTGGATAGTTGCAAATGCCGACCAGAAATTGAGCATACCGCTTCTGTCCAGCTGCACTTCCAGTGAGCCGGAGCGTCCCAATTCATTCAGAGCAACGATCGCTGCATAGTCGCCGACAGCAAACAATGATCGCAAGCAAGCTGCCAGTAGGGGGTGAAATTCAGTGTTTTCGGAGGGGTAACCTGCACTCATCGGTTGCAGAGATTCAAGGGCAAGATCGGCAGCTTCTACAAAGCTGCCCATGTCCAGCAGGATTTCGCATATGAGTTCGCGGCAAATGAGCAATTCGGTGCCGTTGTCGTCGCATAATTTTTCACACCGCCTGGCCTTGTCCAGAATTGATCCCAAGTCCGTACGGTCAACAAGCTCGATACGCATTTCAAGAATCTCGATGGCCCGCTGATTCCGGGCAATTTCTCGCGCATCCCCCGGGTCGTCCATTGATTCCAGTCTTGCTGTGCAGCTTTTCCATTCCTGTAGGAGGTGCTGTGTCTGTTCTCGGCTGCCGGCGCTGCGGCGCAAGGCGACGCTTTGCATTAGCTTCATTTCGCGTAGGTGCGCCACATCGGGACATTGCCAACAGAACTTTCCTACCGTTTCCATGGCCTCCTGGTACCTGCGCATACCCATCAAGGCACGCACCTCTTCCCGGGCGAATGCTGGCCTGCTCCCAAGTACATTCGAGTGTTGACACAAGCGCCAAGCCGTCGGGAAATCCAGCTGGTTATTGGCCAACGTGGTTGCTTCAAGGACAAGCCGGGTTTCAAGGTGTCTGCCGTTTTCACATGCCCACAACACGGACTGGGACAGACTGCCATGGTCGACTGAGCGCTGGATGACCCGCTCCATCAGTTGCAAGTTGCGCCCGGGCGGGATGAGATCCCGAAGGATCTGGGTATGAATAGGCGCCGCAATTTCTACCCGAGACTCGGCAACTTGCCTCACCAGTCCGGCGTCGATTAGCCTGCCGACGTCCGCACCAGTGTACTTCGCCAAGAACGTGACCTCTTCTGCTCCGCCCAGGGCCAGTATTTCCAGCGCCGTCGCATCAGCGGAGTCGAGACGTTGTTGAATTCGAATGACTGCATCGGCCAGATGCACGTCCAGATTGATCCGCGATTGCTTGAGGACATACCTGCCCCGTGATTCAACAAGGATCTCCTGTTGTTTGGCAGAACGCAGGAAAGCTCCTACGAGCATTTCGTTGCCGCCACAGGCTGCGGCGATAACCCGCGCAGAGGCTGTGGTCGGCAACCGTCCGAGTTCTTCCTGGCAGTAGTCTGCGACGTCACGGTCGGAGAACCTCCCCAGGATGATCCTGGCCAGTCGCGCTCCAAGCTCACTCCCCGCCACCACACGCTCGCTGTGTCCCTGCCCCACTGTCATCAAAATCAACTTGATACAGCCAGCCGATGCCAGCTGTGTCAGGACAAAGGCACTCGCCTCATCCAGGTGTTCGGCCTCTTCCACCATCACGATTGTCTTTCCGCCCGGGTTCGGTGAATGCAAGAGGTTCCATACGTGTTTCAGGACTCCTGATTCTGTCAGGGGTTCAGTGAAGTCGACCAATAGTGGTGACAAGCTCCCGAAACTGCTTTCGCCGAGCACGGCAGAACAAAGCAATCGAACCGCCTCCAGCTTTTCTCCTCTCAGCACGCTGTCCACCAACGATGATTTTTCGCATCCAATCGGTCCGGAGAGCACTACACCCGTTGATGCAGGATCTGTCAATATTTTTGCCAGTTCCCGGCGTGCCGCCGGCCTGGCACGATCGGGAACTTCCCGCTCCGCCCCGCTCATGACGCGACACGGTTATTGAGACCCAAGGACCCGACCAAGGAGCTAAGTTCACGCCGTCCACCCAGGGACAGTTTCGAATAGATTTGATAGAGATGCCCCTCAACCGTGCGGATCGAGACACCGGCGTCATCGGCAATTTGCTGGTTGTTCATTCCTTGCGCCGCAGCCGAGGCCACCATTTTTTCGCGGTTGGTTAGCATTTGAAGCACCTCGGATTCTTGACCCGGGAATTGATCATTGCCTGAGGTGGGATGGGCCCCGTTTCCCCTGCGCTTGCGCTTGACGAAACCTGCAACTGCGGTCTTCCCTGCCGCCGAGATTGAATCAAGGAAACGGTTTGACTCCGGCAAGGCGTAAACCACAAAACCCGCTTCCACCAACTTTTCGATACCGGCCAGCGTTGACGATTCGTGTCCGTTTTCCCAGCCCGCATATATGAGTGCGAATGCCCGCCCGACTGTCGTCGTCGTTTGCGGAGAAAGCCGCCGAGGTCGGACGCTTGGCTGAAGCCCGTTCCGCAAAGCAGCTAGCATGCAAAGGATCTTTCCGTTGCCAGTCCCCAGGAGCTGGCTCTCCCCCATGTTCCGCCCTATAGAGGAGCTGGTTCCAACCGAAGACAGCAACTCTGTAAACCACCAGCGTGCTGTTTCCCAGCTTCTGTCGAAAGGCATCCTGGCGTGTTCGGCAACGCGGCCAGATTCACTCGCGTAGCCAAGCATGGCCCGGGTTATCCAAAGATCGTAGTCATGCCCTGATACCTGAAGTTGGGCAAGCGACGATTCCAGTACGGGAAGTGCAATACTCAGGCGACCTGCGGTTACGTCCAAAATGGTTTCGGCGATGACAACGGCTTCGAACAGTTCTGCAGGCAGTTCATCGAGGTAGCGAGTGATGATGCTGGCTATGGATTGCTCCGCGATTTCGAGTTCGCCGTCCAAGAGACTGTTCCGCAGCACGTCGAGGAGTCGACACAGGTTCCTTGACGGTGGGGTATTTGTGGGGGTCTGTTCGCACCATGGCCTTCCCTGCCCTGAAATGAAAGCAAAGAAGTTGCCCTTGTCGCTGATTGAATGACCAACCGCGGCCACGTGGCTTTCGCTTCCAAGGGATTCCTGGAGAAACGTGGAGCTGTGCGTGACCTGCTCGAGTGACTGGCCGATTCTTCTAACAAATCCAGAGCTGATGAGGTGGTCGACGTCTCTTAGTCGATCCCGATTCAGCCCCACGAGCCTTATCGTTCCATGTCTCGCAAGTTTCTGGAGAAAGCGCCTCTCGGAGTGACTTAGCATTGACATTTGGGCCCAGGCCAACGCTTCCACGCGGCCGCCCCGCGGCCATGCCCCGGGGAGCAAAACGAGGTGCTCCCCCTGGAGGCACAGCTTGCCATTCGTTAGCGCCTCACGAGCGAGCGCCACCAAAAAGCCCATGTTTCCATGCGCGCGATGCCAAAGGGCGCCCGTTGTCAGAGGGGTTGGGACGGCATTGAACTCTTTGATGAGAACCCGATGCACTTCGTCAAGACCCAACGGCTCAAAGCATATTTCGGTACACCCTGCTCTGCCGGTGATAGGTAGGAATTCAGGGGGCATGATTTCACCGTGCACCATCAGCAGTATGACCAACGCGCTACGGCTGAATGCCATTTGGGCCAGCGCATCCTTGGATTGACGGTCCAACAGCTGAGGATACTGAACGACAACCACTGGCCGATGAGGGTTTCGCCTGGCAATGGCCCGCATGATTCCCGTCAAGCCGAGCTGTTCGATTTCTGCGACATCGGCCAGCAGGAACGCCAACGCACCGAAGCCCATTTTTTGTGCATATACCGTTCCGATGACATGAATCGGCTCGCGCGAGGCATCCACTGCCTTGATCGCCTGGGCCACCAAATCCACACGGTCGTCAGCATGGCTTCCAGTCAACACCACTGACATTGAGCTGTTGTCTGTGATGGCGTCCTTGATCAGATCCAAATAGTGCTCACGCGTTCGTCCTCCCCAGGACGTCCCGCTGTTTTTTTCCCCTGTACCGTTGGCGGTGCCCAATAAATCAGGACGCCAAGCAAGATCCAACATCGTTATTCACCTGTTCCCCAACTACCGGCAAAAAATGCGTGTGCCCGTCCCCAAGACAGTCTCATGCAACTTGCAAGCCATCCTACGGCGACTTGGCCAAGTAATCACCAGTTTCAAACATTTTCATTCCCTTTTGTGCAGACTTTCCACGTGGGTCCCCCGCGTGTCTCATGTCAATGGGGATGAACCACTTGGTGACGGAACCAGCAAAACGTCTTCAGTTCGGCCTGCGACTTTATATCCAGGCGCTGATGGATCTGGTGTAGGTGGCCCTGAACATTGCGAACCTTCTGTGCAACCGTTCGGAGGTTAGGCGACTGGTAGAGCCGGTGGCGGCCTCACTGGCTGTGGCCCCGTCAAGAAGGCCCACGCCATCGAATAGTTCGGTTTCAACCTCGCCTAGGCAAGCCGGTTAATCCCGGCCACATCCGCCAGTGGCCGTTGTTCCCTTGGTGACGTATGTGGTTCGGAGTGTGAATCGAACCAATCCACGACTTCCGCCCTTCCCCGTTCGGCATTTTTGCCAAACAGGGAAGCGAATTTGTTAGGTCACGTGAGGTTTTCTAGGAGTGGCCGGTAGCGAAGGCGTGGGTCGAACAGTTACTCACCCAAGGTTTCAGCGGCTTCCAACCAAGCCATTTCGAGTTCTTCCTTTTCCATCTCGACTCCCCGCAGGGTGGCATTTAGCGTTGAGACCTCGTCGAATTTCATGGCCTCGGACGCCACCGCCATCTGACCGTGGAGCTTCTCAATGAAGGACTCGAGCTTGTTCATCTGGCGCTCGACGCGGTTCAGCTCCTTGCGGGCCTCGCGCTTCTCGGCCTCGCTCGGGCCGGTGGATTCGGCCACCGCGGCGGGTCCGGACTTGTCCGTGGGCGCTCCGGTGTTACCGCCGCCCTGCGCGCCGGCACGCAGCTCCAGGTATTGGTCGACGCCGCCGGGCAGCCCGCGCAGCTTGCCGTCTCCCAGAAGCGCGACCTGGTGGTCGGTGACGCGTTCGAGCAGGTAGCGGTCGTGGGAGACGACCACGAGGGTGCCGGGCCAGCCGTCGAGCATGTCCTCAATGGCGGCCAAGGTGTCGGTGTCCAGGTCGTTGGTGGGCTCGTCGAGCATCAGCACGTTCGGCTCGCCGATGAGCAGGCGCAGCAGCTGCAGCCGGCGGCGCTCACCGCCGGAGAGCTCCTTGACCGGGGTCCATTGCTTGTCGGTGCCGAAGCCCAGCTGCTCGGCCAGTTGCCCTGCGGAGACTTCCTTGCCGCCGACCTCGAACGACATCCGCTCGGCCTTGATGACCTCGATCAGGCGCATGTCCTTGACCTCGTCGAGCTCCTTGACCTCCTGGGTCAGGATGGCGGTCTTTACGGTCTTGCCGCGCTTGATGAGCCCGGACGTGGGCTCGATCTGGCCGTTGAGCAGTTGCAGCAGCGTGGACTTGCCGGCGCCGTTGACGCCCACAATGCCCACGCGTTCGCCCGGGGCCAGGCGGAAGGTGATGTTGTTGAATAGCGGTTTGCCGGTGCCGAAGTCGAGGGACACATGCTCAAGGTCAAGCACGTCCTTGCCCAGGCGGGCGGTGGCCATCTTGTTCAGTTCCACGGTGTCACGGGCCGCGGGGACGTCGGCAATGAGCGTGTTGGCGGCCTCGATGCGGAACTTGGGCTTGGCGGTGCGGGCCGGGGCGCCGCGGCGCAGCCAGGCCAGTTCCTTCTTGACCAGCTGCTGGCGCTTGGACTCCATCACGGAGGCGGTGCGGTCGCGTTCGGCGCGGGCCAGCACGTAGGCGGCGTAGCCGCCGTCGAACGGGTCCACGGTGCCATCGTGCACTTCCCAGGTCCGCGTGCAGATCTCATCCAGGAACCAGCGGTCGTGGGTGACCACCAGCAGCCCGTTGGCGTTGGCGCGCCAGCGGTCCTTCAGGTGCTTGGCCAGCCAGGCGACGCCCTCGACGTCGAGGTGGTTGGTCGGCTCATCGAGCATGATCACTTCGTGCTCGCCGATGAGCAGCTTGGCCAGGGCGACGCGGCGCTTCTGCCCGCCGGAGAGGGAGTTGACCTCCGCGTGCCAGTCGACCTCGCCGACCAGACCGCCCATGACCTCGCGCACCAGCGGGTTGGAGGCCCATTCGTGGTCGGCTGCCTCACCGACGATGGCTTCCCCGACCGAGAGCGCCCCGTCGAGCACGTCGGACTGGTCCAGATAGGCCACACGGACGTCCCCGCGCTTGGTCACGCGGCCCTCGTCCGGGCTCATGCGGCCGGCCAGCAGGCGCATGAGCGTGGATTTGCCGTCGCCGTTGCGTCCGACCATGCCGATGCGATCCCCGTCCTCCAAGCCCAGGGACAGCGAGTCAAGGACGGTACGGGTGCCGAAGGACATGGAAACGTTTTCGGCGCCGAGCAGGTGGGCCACGGTTTGGTGCTCCTTTTGTTACGGGGATTCGATGACGGTGGGCAGGATGCCGGCGCCGGGGACCGGGCCGTGGACCTGCAGGGTTGCCACGCCCGCTTCGTCGGAAAGCTGGGCGATGATTTCAGCGCCGTGGGGCTGGTCGCGGGCGAGCAGGGCCAGGGTGGGACCGGATCCGGAGACCAGCGCGTGCAGGGCGCCGGCGGCCTCGCCGACGTCGCGCACCACGCCCAGTTCCGGGGCCAGGGCCAGGGCTGCACGGGTCATGTCGTTCACGAGCAGGGGCGCCAACGCGTCCAGGTCCCCGTCCAGCAGTGCCCCGACCATCCGCGGGTCGACCTCGGTGGGGGTTTCGACGACCTCGTTGGCCCGCAACCGGTCGAGCATGCCGTACACGCGCGGGGTGGACAGCCCGTACGAGGCAGGGACCAGCACCCAGTCGGTGCGCGTGCGCAACAACAGCGGGGCCAGCTCGTCGCCCACACCCAGGCCGACGGCGGCGCCGCCCTGCAGGGCGAAAGGCACGTCGGCGCCCAGGCGGGCGCCCAAGCGGGAAAGTTCCTCGCGGGTCAGCCCGGTGCCCCACAGCGCATTGCAAGCCACGAGCGTGGCCGCGGCGTCGGCCGATCCCCCGCCCATGCCGCCGGCAATGGGCACGCGCTTGGTGATGCACAAATCGACCCCGGCGTAGTGTCCGGTGTGTTCGCGCAGCAGCATTGCCGCCTTCACCACGAGGTTTTCCGGACCCAGCGGGAATGATTCCGGATCGGAGACCGCGGTGGAGTCCGGGTGCAGGAAGACCTGGATTTCCTCATCGTCCCGGGCGGTGGCGGCAACGTCCTCATAGAGGGAGACGGCCAGGTACAGACTGGCCACCGAGTGGTAGCCGTCCTCGCGGGGCGGGCCGACCCTGAAGTAGCAATTGATTTTTCCCGGGGCACGGGCAACGACCGATTGGGTCATGGGGCTGCCGGTTCGTTGGCGACCTTTGCCTCGGCAATGGCGGCGAATTCGGCGATGCCGAGCTTTTCCCCGCGGGCCTGCGGGTCGATTCCCGCCGCCAGCAGGGCTGCCTCGGCCAGGGCAGGGGAACCCGCCCAGCCGGCCAGGGCCGCGCGCAGCGTCTTGCGGCGCTGGGCGAAGGCGGCATCGATGACGGCGAAGACCTCGCGCCGGGTGGCTGTGGTCTCAGGAGGGGTACCGCGTTCGAAGCTGACCAGCCCGGAGTTGATCTTGGGTGCGGGCCAGAAGACGTTCATGCCGATGACGCCGGCCTTGCGCATGGTGCCGTACCAGGCGCCCTTGACCGAGGGCACCCCGTAGGTCTTGTTGCCCGGACCGGCTGCCATGCGGTCTGCGACCTCGTCCTGGACCATGACCAACCCGTGCTGCAGCGAGGGGAAATGCTCGAGCAGGTGGAGCACCACGGGCACCGCGACGTTGTAGGGCAGGTTCGCCACCAGG
Source organism: Paeniglutamicibacter sp. ORCA_105 (assembly GCF_045798545.1). Lineage (NCBI taxonomy): Bacteria > Bacillati > Actinomycetota > Actinomycetes > Micrococcales > Micrococcaceae > Paeniglutamicibacter > Paeniglutamicibacter sp. ORCA_105. The sequence goes on from NZ_JBIXLM010000011.1 coordinate 69,801, forward strand.
GCGGTGGGCGGGTGTTCAAGCTCGGTGATCTTCAGCGCGTCGGAGAGGATGACGGTGAGGTTCGCTGCCTTCTCCGGGCGGAATTCGGCCGCGGTCCGCGGCAGACGGGCGGCAAGCTTCGGGTCGATTTCCACCGCAACGACGCGGGCGGCGGCATCGAGCAGGCCCAAGGTCAGCGAGCCGAGGCCCGGCCCGACCTCGAGCACGGTCTCGGCCGGATCGAGCTTGGCGGTCGCCACGATGCGCCGGATGGTGTTTCCGTCGATGACGAAGTTCTGCCCCAGGGTCTTGGTGGGGCGCACGTCGAGCTCACCGGCGAGGCGGCGGATCTCGGTGGCACCGAGCAGTGGTGGCGGGGTCGATTCTACGGAAGTCACGTATCAATCCTAGTTCAGGGCCCGTGGGCCGCCGACCGGGGCGTCCGCTGAGGGTGGCTCACGGGGGGTTGTTGCTGCCATAAACAATGGGTCCCGCCCTATCCAGGCGGAACCCATTGTTCATTGTGAAATCATGTGCACCTGTGCGGTGGTGCATCGGGCCGCGGGCCCGGTGTGTCTGCTAGCGCAGGCCCAGCTTGCTGGAGCATGCGGGCCAGTGGCCCCAGCCGCCGCTGCCGCGCAGCACCTCGGCCGTGGCGACCTGCTCGGAAGGCGATGCCTGGTGCGGCAGCGGCGCGTACTTGCCGCCGCCGGCGCCGAGCCAGCTGCTGGCTGAGAACTGCAGTCCGCCGTAGTAGCCGTTGCCGGTGTTGATCGACCAGTTGCCGCCGGACTCGCACTTGGCCAAAGCGGCCCAGGTGCTCGAGACGCTGCCCGAAGTCGTGGGTGCCTTGGTCGCGGGCTTGGGCTTGGGCTTCGGCTTAGGCTTGGTGCCTACGGAAACCTCGGCGTCAACAGCCTTGGTGGTGACCTTGTCGCTGGTCAGCTCGCGCTTGGATTCCTTGCCGTCGCGCAACGTAACGGTGTAGTTGAGCGTGCGTTCGCCGTCCTTGCCCTCTTCGATGGTCTTTTTGGTGCCAACCAGTGCGTCCGAGTCCTTGACGGTGTCGGTGCCGTGTTCTATGGACTCGGTCTCGGTGACGGTCTTGGTCTTGACGCGGACGACCTTCAGTTCCATGTCCTGCACGACGGCGTCCGCGACCTTGGCGTTGATCTCGTCATCCTTGTCCAGGGAGATCTTGGCTTGCTTGAGTGCATCGCCGACGGTCTCGGCGGTGGTGTTCAGCTTCTTGTTCTTGCCATCGGCTGTGATCGAAACGTCCTTGGGAGTGGAAATCTCGATGGTGCTGGCCAGCGAGGCCAGGGCCATTGCGCGGGCCTGCTCGATCTGTGCCTTTTCGGAAACGTTGAGTTGGTCCACGACATCTGCCACGGTCAGTCCGGTGGTGTGCACGACGCGGTCGACGCCGTCGATGCTCACATTGACTTCCTTGTGGCGCTTGATGTCGATAAGGGTTCCCTCGGCGACTGGTGCATCCAGTGCCGGGGAGATTTCGTCGAGCTCACCAAGGGTGATCGACGAGTCCTCCAGGACATCTGACACGGTGGCGGCGCGAGTGGTGATGCTTTGGCTCTCGCCATCGACGGCGACGGCAAGGGTCTTGTTGCCTCCGACGAACATGACCAGACCGAGTATCAACGCGGTCAAAACGGCTGCTTGCGCGCCGATCTTCACCCAACGATTCTTGAGGGCATTCTGCACAGGATTCCAAACTTAGGTCTAACCCGGGCACGGGGGCAGATCGATGCGTACACGGCGGGTGAACGGTTGCTCCCGGCAAAACCGGGCGCAGCCCACCGTGTGCCCATTGATTGGTGCGAGCACAATCCAATTCTTTTCATCTGTCGATGTCGCGTTGCGGTGCGAGGTTACCCTCCGCAGGCAGAATCAAATGCACCCGGGAACCTTCCCCGATCCCGGCTACTAAAAACCAACCGTAACCGAATCGTAATAAGGTCGCAAGCACTTCGTGCTTGCCTTGTGCCCAAAACGGGCTAAAAGTCCCCATAGACACGGTTCGTGTTTGCCGCCAGTGTCCGGCAATATTCCTCCAGCTCCGCACCCACGGTTTCGGCCATGAACCGCACCGTTTGCGGGATCAGGTAACTGGCGTTTGGCCGACCCCTGTAGGGGTGCGGGGTGAGGAACGGAGCATCGGTCTCCACCAACACCAATTCGGGGTTGGCTACCAATAATGCCGCGCGCAGGTCGTGCGAATTCTTGAATGTCACGGTCCCGGAGAAGGACAGGTACCAGCCGTTGGCATTGCAGATCTTGGCCAGTTCGGCATCGCCCGAAAAACAGTGGAATACCACGCGCTCGGGAAGTTCCTCGCTTTCCAGGACGCGCACCACATCGTGATGTGCATCACGATCGTGGATTTGCAGGGCCTTGGAGTGCTCGCGGGCGATGCGGATGTGCTCGCGGAAGGAGCGTTCCTGGGCCGGCCGGCCGGCCTCACCGGTGCGGAAATAGTCCAGCCCGGTTTCCCCCACGGCACGCACGCGGCCATGGGCCGCCAGCTCCTCGATCCGGGCAATCGCGGAATCCAGCTCGCCCGTTGCTGCCAGGCGCGCAGCATCGTTGGGGTGGATCGCCACGGCGGCCAGCACCCGGGGGTCCTCAATTGCTGCGCGGACAGCGAATTCAGAGGATTCAACGTCGCAACCGACTTGGATGACGCCGGGAACGCCCACGGCATTTGCCGCATCCAGCGCCTGGGCGACGGTGACGTGGACCGAGCCGTCGCGGAAGTCCAGGTGCGTATGGTTATCCGGCACGCCAAAGGGCAGCGGGGCCGGCGCCGGCGGGTAGGAGAGGTCGCGCTTCTTGCCCTGTTCGTCCTTGGCATTCCGGATCGGGGCGCCCGACTCCCCCGCTACCGGGGCGGGCAGGTAGGCCCTCGGCACCCCTTGCGTCCTCGAGGTTTGCGCCGTTTGTTCCGCCGTAGACATGGTTGACACGTCCCCTTCACTAGATGCCCCCGGCTTCCCGGGGGCAATGACCACTCGCCCATCCAGCCTACGCGGAAGGAAGAGACGAGTGATTCAGCGTGATGCGCGGCACAACTTTGGCAGTATCGTTGGGATGGAGGGCCTTTACCGCCCACCCAACGGATGCGCTCCAGGAGGACGTTGCATGTCGCTTTCCACCGAGTCCCAGGTTCTGCCCGCCGACGAGTTCGGCCGGGTCTGCGAAGAAGTGCTGGCCGGGATTGCCACGGTAATCGACGGCAAGGCCGAGGTGGCCCGCACCGCGCTGACCGTGTTGCTGGCCCAGGGGCACCTGCTTCTGGAGGACGTGCCGGGGGTCGGGAAGACCATGCTGGCCAAGACCTTGGCCAAGTCAGTTGACTGCACGGTGCACCGCATCCAGTTCACCCCGGACCTGCTTCCCTCGGACGTGACGGGGGTGTCCATCTTCAACCAGGACACCCACGAGTTCCAGTTCCGGCCCGGCCCTGTCTTCGCGCACATCGTGATCGGCGACGAGATCAACCGGGCCAATGCCAAGACCCAGTCCGCGCTGCTTGAATGCATGGAGGAGGGCCAAGTCACCGTCGACGGGATCACCCGCCGGCTGGAGACGCCATTCATGGTCATCGCCACGCAGAACCCCATCGAGCTCGAGGGCACCTTTCCATTGCCCGAGGCCCAGCGCGACAGGTTCATGGCCAAGATCTCCATGGGGTACCCGGACGCAGCCGCCGAGATGGCGATGCTCGAAACCCACCAATCGACCTCGCCGCTCGATGACCTGGCCCCGGTGCTCGACCTGCCCGCGCTGCACATGTTGATCAACACCGTTGCCGCGGTCTATGTCTCCGAACCCGTGAAGGAATACGTCGTGGCCCTGGGACGGGCGACACGCGAGCATTCCGACATCCGCCTGGGCGCTTCCCCGCGCTCCCTGTTGCAATTGCTGCGCGCTGCGAAGGCCGAGGCCGCGCTCAATGCCCGCGACTACGTGCTGCCCGAGGACGTGCGCAACATCGCCGCCAAGGTGCTCGGGCACCGGCTGATCCTGCACCGCCGGGCCGAGGCCGCAGGTGCCAATCCCGAATCCGTCCTCGTGGCAATCCTCAACGCGATACCGGTGCGCGCTGGGGCACGCGGTTAGCGCCGAACGCGAAGAGGCAAGGTGAGGGCAGACATGGGCACCGACACCGGGGAACCCAACGAATTCCGCGAATCCCCTTCCCGCGGCCGCTGGGCAATCGCCGAGCCTCCGGCAACGCTGCGCGAAAAGGTCCACCTGGGATTCCTCACCGCGCGCGGCTGGGGCCTTTTTGCCACCGGGGCGATTGCCCTGCTCGGCGCCTTCCTGCTGGGACGGCGCGAGCTGATGGCGGTGTCCCTTTTCCTCTTGGTGACCCCGCTGTTGGCTGCCTTCCTGTTGCGCTTCGGCAACTCCGCGCTATCGGTGACACGGACCTTCAACCCGCCGCAGGCAACCACGGATTCATCGGTGCGGGTGCGCCTGCACATCACCCATCGGGGGCGTTTCGGTGCATCGATCCCGCTCAGCGACACGCTTCCCGAGGATTTCGGCAAGGGCCCGGAGTTCAACTACCCCTCGCGCACCGCGGTGCAGGGGGCCGGCGGCTCCGGCAGCTGGTACGAATACCGGCTGCGGCCGGCCACGCGCGGCATCTACGCGATCGGGCCGGTGCGCGCGCAGGTTGCCGACGTCTTCGGGCTTGCCGCCCGCCCCGCGGCCCTCGATGCGCCCAGCGCCCTGATTGCCCTGCCGGTGTGCGAGGCGCTGGAGCCCACCGGCATTCCGGGCGAACACGGATCCCACGGCCAGGCCGCTTCAAACCGCCGACTGACCCCCGATTCCTTTGAGGTGATGACCCGCGAGTACCGTCCAGGGGACACAGTGCGGCGCATCCACTGGCCGGCCACGGCCAGGCGCGGCTCGCTGATGGTGCGCCAGGAGGACTATCGGGCCACCCCCAGGGCCGTCATCATGTTGGACCGTTCCCGCGCTGCCTTCCTGTCGCAGGGCGCCGGTTCCGAGCCGTCGCTGCAGATCCCGCAATTCACCTCCGCGCCGAAGGACTCCAGCCGGCGCTTCGAATGGGCTCTGCACGCGGCCCTGGGCGTCGGCTCCTACCTGGCGCAGACGGGGTTCGGCATCGACTTGATCGACCACCGCGGCGATTGCGTCAACGACGTCTCCGCCTCCGGCACCGAGGAAGCCGGCGAGCTGTTTGCAGGTCCCCACGCCACGGCCCGGATGCAGCAGGCACTCGCCGCACTGGCACTTGAGGACTCCGGGGTCCAGCGCCACGAGACGGCCAGGTCCACGCTCGCCGCGGCACTGAAGGAACGCATGCGCGAGCGAGGCGACAGGCTGGTGCTGATCCTGGGCGAACCCACCCCCGAACAGGCAGATGACTGGCTGGAGGTCGTCGGTGCGCGGAGCAAGGTGACGGTGCTGTGCGTGGCCAACCGCGAGGCGCACCTGTTCCCGATCATCTCCCGCTTCCGCCAGGCAGGCTGGTCGGCCGTCGCGGTGAACCCGAAGACCACGCTCACCGAGGCCTGGGCCGGATTGTGGCACCAGTCATGAGCACCGCGACCCTGCCCCGGACCGATACACCGCCCCCGGGTTCACCCCGGCAGGCACCCGACGCAGCCGTGTCCGGCATCCCCGCGGCCGCCTTCGCGGCCCTGGCCACGCTCACGGCAATGCTCGGGGCCACCGCCTCGCTGCATGGGGTGATCAGCGGCTGGGGGTGGATGCTCCAGGTGTTCGTGGTGGTCGCCTGCATCGTGGTGGCCGCCAACCTCGTGCGCTGCCTCTCCCTGCGCCGCTACCTGGGGACCCTGGCCGGGGCAGTGGCGGCGGTGCTGGCGCTGACCTTCCTGTTCTTCTCAAACACCGCCTGGCTGGGCGTCGTGCCGACCGGGGCGACCTACCGCGCCCTGCTGAAGGTCTGGGCCATGGCGAATGAGCAAATGGGCTCCCAGGTGCCGCCGGTGGAAACCACCGGGGTCATCGTCTTCTCCATCTGCGTCTGGGCCGCCGCGGTCGCGCTGGCCGTCGACGCCCTGGCCTTCGAGCTCCGCGCCGCGGCCCTGGCCGGCATCCCGCTGGCACTGCTGCTGTCCATCGCCTCGCTCTTCGAGCCGCACGGTGCGGGCATCATGAGCGTTGCCCTCACCGCCGCGGGCTATTTGCTGGTGCTGGCGGCATCGCGCTGGCAGTCCTCCGGCGCCGGATCGGGCAAGCGCCGCGCCCTGGAACTCGCCGGCCCGCAGGAGGCAACCGGCGGGCGCACCTCCCCCGGGCCGCAGGCCCGCGGGGCGCTGTTGCAGGGGGCAGCCCTCCTGGCCGGCGCCCTCGTCGCGCTGCTGGTGCTGCCCGCTGCCATTCCAGGGTTCTCCAAGGGCATGCTCACCGAGGGCACCCGTCCGTCTTGGGGCAGGATCGCGACCAACATCGACCCGATGATCGCCCTGGGCAACGACCTGCGCAACCGCTCTTCCGGCACCGTGCTGCGCTACTTCACCGATGCGGACTCCCCCACCTACCTGCGGACCTCCGTGATCGGCCAGCTCACCGCCGACCGCTGGCTGCCTGACCCCGAGGCCGGCCGGGTCCCTGCCACCGAGAACCTGGTCACCCGCGCCTTTCCGCGGGCCTTCGAATCGGCCAAGCCCGCCTTTACCCGGGTCATCACCGACAGGTACCGCGGCGCGTGGATGCCGCTGCCCGGAAACGCGATCACGCTCAACGGCCTGGGCGGCAACTGGGGATGGAGCCCGGACACCGGCACCCTGCTGGCCGCCGAGGGCCAGCCGCCGGCGGCCGCCGACTATTCGGTGATGAGCGTGAACCCGGAGATCAGCGCGCAGATGCTCGCCGAGTTGTCCTCCTCGATCCCGCGCGGCTTCTTTGCCGAGGTCGACCCCCAATACCTGCAGCTGCCCGAGGACGTTCCCGGATCCCTGGCAGAAGCCACCGAGGCCGCGGTGGGCGATGTCGCCAGCGACCCCTACGACCAGGCCGTTGCCATCCAGGACTACCTTCGTTCGGCGGCGTTCAGGTACTCGGAACAGACACCGGTCGAAGACGGCTACGACGGCAGCGGGATGGACGTCATCGACGCCTTCCTGCAGGAAAAGGCCGGGTACTGCGTGCATTTCGCCTCCACCATGGCCCTGATGGCCCGCGAGCTGGGCATCCCCAGCCGGTTGGTCACCGGCTACGCCCCCGGCACCCCCACCGGGGTGTCGATCGCCGGGCAGAACGGCTCTGAACTGGACGAGTTCACCGTCAACTCGCGCAACGCCCACGCCTGGCCGGAGCTCTATTTCCCCGGTGCCGGATGGGTCGCGTTCGAGCCGACCCCGGGGCGCGGGATCCCCCCGGCCTACGCACCTGCGCTGCCTGCCCCGGACGTCGACCCGACCCTGAACCCGACCGTGCCCAGCACCTCAAATTCCGCGTCCGCCAGCTCCTCCGAGGCCTCGTCCGGGGCTGCGGAGGCCGCGCGGGGCTCTGGCCCCGGGGCCGGGTCCCCGACGTCGGGCCTGGCGGGCATCCTGCTCGTCGTGCTGCTGGCAGGGGCGGCGCCGTGGATGGTGCGCAGGATCCAGCGCAGTCGACGCATCGCGCGCATGGCCGTGCACGGGCGTGCGGACATCCGCCACGGGAAGGAAACCGGACCGGCGGCTGCCTGGTCCGAACTCGTGGCCCTTGGCCTTGACTTCTCCTGGCCCATGCGACTGGACGAATCGGCCGGGGACTATTCCCGGCGCCTGTCCCGATCCTTCCCCGCTGCCGCCGAATCCCTCGACGTGCTGGCCGGAGCGTATGAACGCCAGCGCTACGCACGCCCCGGCGATGGAGAAGACCCCGCCGCACTGGAAGCGGCCCTCGGCGAGGTGCGGCAGGTCCTGGCGGCCTCGATGGGGGATGGCGAGCGCCTGGGGCGCAGCCTCTGGCCGCGGTCGCTCTTTGCTCCCCGCCCGTTGGGAGCCTCCGGCTACGCCTCGGCCAGGTAGTTTGCCCTGCCCTTTGGCTGGGCCAGGGCGATCCCGCCGGCGGTCCCGAGAGCGGCATCGCCACACGGGGGCCCCGCCAACGAAAACGGCGGCGCCCCCCGTTGCTCCGAGTGGAGCAGAGGGGGCGCCGCCGCCGGTGCCGCTGGCGTTTAGCGGGCCGCGTACGGGTCGGCGATGCCGATGTACTGGGTGGTGGTGTATTCGGCCAGGCCCTCGGCGCCGCCCTCGCGGCCCAGGCCCGACTGCTTCACTCCGCCGAACGGTGCTGCGGCGTTGGAGATGACGCCGGCGTTGAAGCCGACCAGGCCGAATTCGATCTGCTCCGCCACGCGGAAGAGACGGTTGTGGTCGCGGGTGTAGATGTATGAGGCCAGGCCGTACTCGGAGGCGTTGGCCAGTTCGATGGCATGGGCCTCGTCGCGGAAGGTGGTCACCGGGGCGACGGGTCCGAAGATTTCCTGGCGCAGGATTTCGGCGTCGTTGGCCACGTTGGACAGCACGGTCGGTGCGTAGAAGTAGCCCGGGCCCTCGACAGGGGCGCCGCCGGTCACGGCGGTGGCTCCTGCCTCGATGGCCTTGGAAACCAGCGCGTGGATGTCGTCGCGCGCACCGGCATCGATGATCGGCCCGACGTTGGTGGTGGCCTCGGTGCCGCGGCCGGTCTTCAGCGCGCCCATCGCTGCTGCGAACTTGGCGATGAACTCCTTGGCCACGGACTCGTGGACCAGGAAGCGGTTGGCGGCGGTGCAGGCCTCGCCCATGTTGCGCATCTTCGCAGCCATCGCGCCCTCGACCGCCGCATCCAGGTCGGCATCCTCGAAGACCAGGAACGGCGCGTTGCCGCCGAGCTCCATGGAGGTGCGCAGCACCTTGTCGGCTGCGTCCTTCATGAGCATCTTGCCCACGGCGGTGGAACCGGTGAAGGAGACCTTGCGCAGGCGGTCATCCTGCATCAGCGGGCCGGAGATCTTCGAGGCGCTCTTGGAGGAGACCACGTTGAGCACGCCAGCCGGCAGGCCGGCTTCCATCATGGTGGCGGCGAAGAGCTGGGAGGTCAGCGGGGTGAGCTTGGCGGGCTTGAGCACCATGGTGCAGCCGGCGGCGATGGCCGGGGCGACCTTGCGGGTGGCCATGGCCAGCGGGAAGTTCCACGGGGTGATCAGCAGGCACGGGCCGACCGGCTTGGTCTGCACGATCATCTTGTTCTTGCCCTCGGGGGTGGTGAGGTAGCGGCCGTAGTCGCGCACCGTCTCCTCGGAGAACCAGCGCAGGAACTCGGCACCGTAGGTGACCTCGCCGCGGGCCTCGGCCAACGGCTTGCCCATTTCCAGGCTCATCAACAGCGCGAAGTCCTCGGCGCGCGCGGTGACCATGTCGAAGGCGCGGCGCAAGATCTCGGCACGCTCACGCGGTGCGGTCAGCGCCCAGGTCTTCTGGACGGCGTCGGCTGCGTCGAGGGCTGCCATCGCATCTTCCGAGGTGGCGCTCGCCAAGGTGGCAAGCACCTTGCCGGTGGCCGGGTCAACGACGTCGAAGGTACCGCCATCGGAGGCGTCGCGCCATTCGCCGTTGATCAGCAAACCGGTCGGGACGGAGGCGAGCAGCTCGGCTTCGCGCTCGGGGGTAATGGTCATAGCGGCGTTCTCCCTTGAACTGTGGGGTGTTGCGAGAATTGCAGGATCGTGTTGGTCTCCACGCTAGCGCCGCGGCAAGTGACTGTAAATTTCTATCTGCACTATGACGAAGCCGCCATTTTGTGCAGGTATCCCATGCGCATCCCGGCGGATTTCTTGGCGCAGTGGTCAGGCGCGGGCTTCGAGGACCGCTGCGTAGAGCTCGCGCTTGGACACGCGTTCGGTCTCGGCGACCGCAGCCACCGCTTCCTTGAGCCGCAGGCCCTCCGAGACAAGTTGCTGCACCTGTGCCACGTGGTCGGTGGCGCGTGCGGGCTCCCCGGCCGGAGCACCGGCAATGACCACGGCGATTTCGCCGCGGACTTCCCCCTCGGCCCACACCAGCAGCTCGTCGAGGTTTCCGCGGATCACTTCCTCATACATCTTGGTCAGTTCGCGGGCAATGGCACCCTTGCGCTCGGGTCCGAAGGCATCGCGCAGCGCACGGATCATCGCGTCCAGCCGGTGCGGGGCCTCGAAGAAGACCATGGTCCGCTGCTCGGTGGCCAGGTCCTCGAGGCGCTTGGAGCGTTCCCCCGCCTTGCGGGGCAGGAAACCCTCGAAGGTGAACCTGTCGGTGGGAAGCCCTGACAGGGCCAGCGCGGTGAGCACGGCGGAGGGCCCGGGGACGGCGGTGACCGTGACACCGGCGGCCACGGCTGCCTCGACCAGCTTGAACCCGGGGTCGGAGACAGCGGGCATGCCGGCATCGGAGACCACCAGGATGGTCGCCCCGCCGGCCACCAGCTCGAGCAGCTCGGTCAGCCGGTGGGTTTCGTTGTGCTCGTGGTAGCTGATCAATCGCCCGGGAACGCGGACTCCCAGGCCGGTGGCCAGGTGCAGGAAACGCCTGGTGTCCTCGGCGGCCACGATGTCTGCACTCTTCATGAGCTCGATCAGGCGGGGGGACGCGTCGGAAAGGTTGCCAATGGGGGTTGCCGCCAAGACGATCTGGCCCGGGGTTTCTTGAGTTTCCACGCCCCAAGCCTACTGCCCGCGCGTGCCGCCGGATCCCGCCGACGGGCGCCGGTAGAGTATTGACGGTGACTACAGCTTCCACGCAGAGACTTCGGCGCTGGGTCCTCCCACCGGCCGGCGCCTTCGGGCGCGAAGCCCTGAGGGACCGCTTGGCGGGCCCGTTGCACCGTCCCGGGATCTGGGGCTGGATCGTTCCGCTGGCGGTCACCGCTCTCGCGGCGGTGCTGCGCTTCACCAACCTCGGCCATCCGCACCTGCTGATCTTTGACGAGACGTACTACGTCAAGGACGCCTTCACCATGATGCAGGCGGGCTACGAGCTGGAGTGGGGCGAGGAGCCGAACGACGCCTTCATTGCAGGGCGCCCGGAGCCCAAGGACTCCGCCTCCTTCGTGGTCCATCCCCCGCTGGGCAAGTGGCTGATCGCCGCGGGGATGTGGCTATTCGGCAGTGACAACGGGCTGGGCTGGCGCTTTTCCGCCGCGCTCTTTGGCACCCTCGCGGTGCTGCTGTGCGCGCTGGTGGCGCAGAAGCTGTTCTCCTCGGTGCTGCTGGGCGGCGTGGCCGGCCTGTTGGCAGCCATCGACGGGCACCAGTTGGTCATGTCCCGCACCGGGCTGCTCGACATCTTCCTGATGTTCTTCCTTCTGGCGGGGTTCTTCGCCCTGCTCCTTGACCGCTTCGACGGACGCGAGCGGCTGGCCCGCGCCCTGGCCACCGCCGATGGCGCCCGCCCCGCCGAGGGGTTGCTGGCCTACGGCCCGTGGCTGTGGTGGCGGCCGTGGCGCTTGGTGGCCGGGGTGATGTTCGGCTGTGCAGCCGGGGTCAAGTGGTCGGCGTTGTCCTTCATTGCCGTCTTCGGACTGATGACGGTGCTCTGGGATCTCTCGGCCCGGCGCCGCGCCGGGATCCGCCACTGGATCGCCGCCGGGCTGACCCGCGACGGGGTCCCGGCGTTCCTGCTCATCATCCCCACGGCCATCGTGGTGTACCTGGCCACCTGGACCGGTTGGCTGCTCTCCTCCGACGGACGCTACCGCCAATGGGCTTCGGAGAATCCCTCGGAGACCTGGGGCTGGGTGCCGGAGGTTCTGCGTTCACTGGGCGAATACCACCGGGCCGCCTATTCCTTCCACGAGGGCCTGGGCTCGCCACACGGCTGGGAGTCCTCGCCCTGGAGCTGGCTCTTTGCCGGACGCCCCGTGCTCTTCTTCTACGAATCGCGCGGCAATGGCGAGTTCGGGTGCACCTCTGCGGATTGCGTGCAGGCGATCACCGACCTGCCCAACCCGATCATGTGGTGGGCCGCGACGCTGAGCCTGTTGCTGGTGCTTTTCCACTGGATCGGTGCCCGCGATTGGCGTGCCGGGGCCATCCTGGCGGGAGTGGGTGCCGGGTTCCTGCCGTGGTTCGCCTATCCGGAGAGGACAATGTTCTTCTTCTATACCCTGCCTTTCGCCCCCTTCCTCATCCTCTCCCTGTGCTACGTGCTGGGCAGATGCCTGCCCGTCGGGGGCCAGGTGCCGTGGCACCGGCGCCGTCTCTTGTGGGGCGTGGGGATCTTCCTGGCCCTGGTCGTTGCCGTGTCCGCCTACTTCCTGCCGGTATGGACCGGGGAGATGGTCACCTACGAGAATTGGCGCAACCACATTTGGATGCCCAGCTGGGGATAGACCCTAAATTACCCATGGGTAACATAGACTATGGTCCAGACCACACACCGACCACATCCGGGGAACCACCACACCATGCGCGAAGCCAGCACACCACTTCTCCAGGACCTGCCGCAGGACTTCAACACCACCCAATTGCTGGTGGACCGCCTGGCCCGTGGCACCGGCTCACCGCTGTTCAGCGTCAAGCGCGCAGGGTCGTGGACCGACGTGTCCACCGCCGAGTTCGTCGCCGACGTCCGCTCGCTGGCCAAGATGCTGCTGGCCGCCGGGATCGCCCCCGGGGAAACGATCGGGATCATGTCCCGCACGCGCTATGAATGGGCGCTGGCCGAGCAAGCGATATGGTTTGCCGGTGCGGTGTCGGTTCCCATCTACGAGACCAGTTCCCCGTACCAGGTGGCGTGGATCCTGCAGGACTCCGGCGCCCGGCACGTGTTTGCCGAGGACGCAGCCTGCGCACGGGTGCTCGCGGAGGCCGCCGGATCCCTGGACGAGGAGGTCACCGTGTGGACCTTCGAGGGGCCCGAGGCCCCCGGGCCAACCGACATCCCGGCAGCAGGACTCCGGGAACTAGTGGCGGAGGGGGCTGCCGGCGGGATCGGCAATGAACAGGTCGAGGCCGCCAGGTCCTCGGCGGGCCTGAAGGACATCGCCACCCTGGTCTACACTTCCGGCACCACCGGGCGTCCCAAGGGCTGCATGATGACCCACGCGAATTTCTCGCTGATTGCCGTGAACCTGGCCCGGCACATGGCCCCGGTGCTGGGCCGGAACGAACGGACCCTGATGTTCCTGCCGTTGGCCCACGTCCTGGCCCGCGCCGTCCAGCAGGTCTGCGTGCACGCAGGATCGACAATCGCGCACACGTCTTCGGCCTCCACCTTGGTGCCAGACCTGGCGGCCGTGAAACCGGGCTTCCTGCTGGCCGTGCCCCGGATCTTCGAAAAGATCCGCACCACAGCGGCCGGCACGGCATTGGCCGCGGGCAAGGGCCAGCTTTTCGCCCAGGCGGAGTCGACAGCCATCGAATTTTCCCGGAGCGCCGACGCCCGGGCCCGCGGCCTGGCCTCGCGCCGTTCCCCGCTCCTGCTGGCCCGGCATGCCCTGTTCAACAAGGTGCTCTACCCGCGGCTGCGGGCGGTGTTGGGCGGCAGGGTGCGTTACGCCATTTGCGGCGCCAGCGCCTTGAACGCCGACCTGGCCCATTTCTTCCGCGGCGCCGGCGTGGGATTGCTGGAAGGCTACGGCCTCACCGAGACCACGGCCCCGGCAACAGTGAACATGGCGCGGAACCTCAGGGTGGGATCCGTGGGCCTGCCGATCCCCGGCACCACCATCCGCATCGCGCCTGACGGCGAGGTATTGGTCAAGGGAATCGGGGTCTTTGCCGGCTACCACCACAATGCGCAGGCCACTGCCGATGCCTTTGACGACGAGGGATTCTTCAGGACCGGCGACACCGGGACGCTGGACGAGTCGGGGTTCCTGGGCATCACCGGGCGCAAGAAGGACATCCTGGTGACCGCCGGCGGCAAGAACGTGGCCCCGGGGCCGCTGGAGGAAGCCATCCGAACCTCGCCCCTGGTCTCCCAGGTGGTGTTGGTGGGTGATAACCGTCCGTTCATCGCCGCCCTGCTGACCCTGGATCCCGATGAACTCGGCCCGTGGTGCCGGGCCAACGCCCTTCCGGTTCTCTCCCCGGCCGAGGCAGCGGTGCACCCCAAGGTGCTCGCCGAGCTCCAGGACGCCGTGGATGCAGCGAACGCCACGGTGTCCAAGGCCGAGGGCATCCGGAAGTTCGTGGTCCTGGACCGGGAGTTCACCGAGGAGTCGGGGCACCTGACGCCCTCGCTGAAGGTGAAGCGGGGAAGCATCATCAGCGACTTCCAGGATCTGATCGACCAGTTGTACAGGCGCTGAAAGGTCGGCACAAACAGTGATTCCCGGGTGTTTCCCGGCTTCCGAATCGAAGCCGGGAAACACCCGGGAACCTGCTGTGGTCGGCAGTGCGGCCGGGAGCGCTACAGCCCGAAGACCCGCTTTTCCTGGCGCAGGCGCGAGCCCTCGCGGCGCTTGGCCGTGGGCCAGGTGGCGATCAGAGTCACCAGCGCCGTGATGACCACCAGGCCGGCGATGCCGATGGCTGCGTCGATCCAGAATTGCGGCGGGTAGAGCCTGATCAGCGTGTCTGAGAAGTTGAAGGTCCAGGTGCCGTCCGCAAAGAAGATCCGGTGGAACGTGCTGAAGAAGCTTTCCCAGCCAAGGATCGCCACGACGGTGAGACCTGCAAACAGCACCAGGGTGGCGATCGATCCGGCAAAGAGCCCGCGGCGGATGCCACCGGCGTAGCGCTTGCCCAGGTAGATCAGCGCAATGAGCGCGATGACGCCCAGGATCGTCCCGCCCAGGTAGGTGAAGGACATGACGTTCTTGACGTCGGCCATGTGCTGGACCTCGGTGCCCAGGAAGAGCGGGTTGCCGTTGGGGTCGCGCAGTTCACCCAGGTAGCGGTTGTCGGCGACGTTGTTCAGGAAGTCCACGCCGAAGGACCCGTAGGTCAGCCGGTCCGCGGTGGTGAACCCGAAGCTGTCGGCCGGGAAGCCGGGGCGCTGGTAGGCGATCCAGAGGAAGATGGGGCTGGCGACCAGGCGGATGGCCAGGATCAAGAGCACGAAGGGGTAGGCGATGGCCAGCAGCACCTGCAGGGTGCGGGCCAGCGGCGGCTTGGATTCCAGGGCCGCCTCGCGGGCCGCCCTGCGTTCGCGGGCCGCGGGGGTCGGCTCTGGCACCGGGGTGTAGGCGCCGAAGACCCGGCTGCGTGCCTCGGCGATCGCGGAGGCGGTTTGCGGTGTGGCCGGGGCCACCGGGCGCGGCATGGCGCGGGTCTGGTCGTTTTCCGTCGAGGCTGCGGAGCCGGCAGTTGCCGGTGACGACGACTTGTCGACCTTGGCGGTTTCGGGGAGCGGTTCCACCGGGATCTTGGCGATAATGTCCTCGACTTCCTCGGGCTCCTCCGCCTTGGCCGGGGCCGGCTTCTGGCCGCCTGCCCCGGCGGGGCTCGGCTTTACCGGGTCGGCCGGCTTCAGGGGTGCGGCAGCTGGCTGGGCCGCGGCCGCCGGTGCGGCGGCGGGGGCCTGCGCAGGCTTGGCCGGCGCAGCGCCGGTCGTTGCTGCGGGCTTCGCTCCCTGCGCTGCGGGCGTCTTGGCTTCGGCGGCCTTCTGCGCGGCGGCAGTCCGCGAGGCGACAATCGAGGCCTCGATCCGGGCGGCGGCCGACGCGGCGGCGGCGCTCAACGAGCCGGATCCGGCCTCGGTCTTGGCGCCGGCACCGGGCACTGCCTGTGCGGTCGCCGGCTTTCCCGGCTTGCCGGTCTGCGGTTCGTCCTGCTCAGCCATGCTTCTCCCTCAAAACTCTGACATGCGGTGCGCTTGCGGTGCGGGGCGTTGCGGGCCACCAACGCCCACTGCCAAACACACAGCTAAGCCTATCGAGCCGAGGGTTCACCCGCGGCCCACCAGCGTGTTTTCGGTCCGCGTGTCGGACGGGCAACGCACCGACGCCCGCCCTGCCGCCACGAGGCGTGGAGGCAAGGCGGGCGTCGATACCTGCGGCCGGGAGTGCTTCGGCGGCCGGGCCGCGATCCGCCTAGTAGCGGTACATCTCCGGCTTGTACGGGCCGGCGGCATCAAGTCCGAGGTACCGGGCCTGCGCGTCCGAAAGCTCCGTCAGTTCGACACCCAGGGCGGCCAAGTGAAGGCGCGCGACCTTCTCGTCCAGGATCTTGGGCAGCACGTAGACGGACTTCGCGTACTCCCCCGTGCCGGCCTTGGAGTACAGCTCGATCTGCGCGATCACCTGGTTGGCGAAGGAATTGGACATCACGAACGAGGGGTGGCCGGTGGCATTGCCCAGGTTCAGCAGCCGGCCCTCGGAGAGCACGATGACGGAGCGTTCGGCCGTGGAACCGGCCTCGAAGGTCCACTCGTGCACCTGGGACTTGATCTCGACCTTTTGAACGCCCGGGATCGCGGCGAGCCCCGCCATGTCGATCTCGTTGTCGAAGTGCCCGACGTTGCCCACGATGGCCTTGTTCTTCATCAGCTGCATGTGCCCGGCGGTGATGATGTCCTTGCCGCCGGTGGTGGTGACGAAGATGTCGCCCTGTTCCAGCACGGTTTCCAGCCGGGCCACCTGGTAGCCGTCCATGGCCGCCTGCAGCGCGCAGATCGGGTCGATCTCGGTGACGATCACCCGGGCGCCCTGGCCGCGCATGGCCTCGGCGGCACCCTTGCCCACGTCCCCGTAGCCGCAAACGACGACCACCTTGCCGCCGATCAGCACATCGGTGGCGCGCATGAGCCCATCGGGCAGGGAGTGGCGGATGCCGTACTTGTTGTCGAACTTGGATTTGGTCACCGAGTCGTTGACGTTGATCGCCGGGAAGAGCAGCGTTTGGGCAGCTGCCATCTGGTTCAGCCGCATCACCCCGGTGGTGGTTTCCTCCGTGACGCCCTTGATCCTCGCGGCAATGCGGGTGAACTTGGCCGGGTCATTGGACAGGGAAACACGCAGGGTGTCCAGCACAATGGAGTGTTCGTGGCTTGTCGCGGCCTCGGGGCCGGGCACGGCTCCTGCGGCCTCGTACTGCGCGCCCAGGTGAACCAGCATGGTGGCGTCCCCGCCGTCGTCCAGGATCATGTTCGGTCCGAGCTCCGGCTCGGTCTCGGCCCCCGGCCAGGTAAGGATCTGCTCGGCGGTCCACCAGTAGTCCTCGAGGGACTCGTTCTTCCAGGCGAACACCGGGACGCCGGCCGGGTTCTCCGGGGTGCCGGTGCCCACGACCACGGCGGCCGCGGCCTCGTCCTGGGTGGAGAAGATGTTGCAGGAGGCCCAGCGGACCTGCGCGCCCAGGGCCACGAGGGTCTCGATGAGAACCGCTGTCTGCACCGTCATGTGCAGGGACCCGGCGATGCGGGCACCGGCCAGCGGCTGCGCCGCCGCGTATTCGGCGCGCAGGGACATCAATCCGGGCATCTCGTGCTCGGCCAGGCGGATCTGGTGGCGTCCCGCCTCGTGCAGGGACAGGTTCGCGACCCGGAAATCGATGGCCATGTCCCCGGCCCCTAGCCTTGGGTCTTCGCGGGGATGACGGTGGCTTCGGGGGCCAGCATGACCGGGATGCCCTCGACGATGTCGTAGCTGTAGGTTTCCCCGTTGTCCCCGGTTCCGGTGGACACCAGCGTGTCACCGTGCTGGATGAGGGTGGAGCCGGTGAGAGGGCAACGGAGCTGGGCGGTGAGCTGGGCTGAGAGATTCGACATGGAACCCAGTTTAGGGCTCCAGGTTCCCTTCGCGCAGCACCCGCAGGTGCCGCCGCGTCATGCCCTGGGCGTTGCCCGGCTCGATGGCCGGCGGGGAGGCGCGTGGAGCCGGGACCTCGGGGGCCGGGGCGAGGGCCGCATCGGCCTCGTTTTCCCGCACCGCATGGGCCAGCGCGTACAGGTCGTCGTTGCCGAGCCGTCCCTGCTCGGGCAGGGCCAGGCGCATGACTTCCCAACCCAGCGGCACGGTCAGGCGCTGGGCATGGAGCGAGCACAAGTCGTAGCAATGCGGTTCCGCAAAGGTCGCCAAGGGACCGAGCACCGCCGTCGAGTCGGCGTACACATAGGTCAGGGTTGCGATGGCCGGCTGGCGGCACGCCGAACGTGAACAAAGTCTGGATGATCCCACGGTTACACAGACTACCGCAGCGCGGCGGCACGGCGTCGGCGCACCGCCGTGCGGCAGGCGGTTCCCGCGGGGCCGAGGTGGCATAGGCTAGGTGTCATGTCCGGAAAACTGTCGATCGATTTGGACGGGCGCGATCCGTCCTCGCTGCACAGCGGGAGTACCCGGAGATACGCCGACCGCAAGCGCAACCGTCACGGACGCGGCCGGCGCGGGCCACTGCTCCTGGCGCCGCTGCCCGGGTCGCGCACCCGGGCCGAGCGCTTCGAGGACTTGCTGGTTGAATCGGCCGAGCGCCTGGCCGACCGCTGGGGCGAGCGGGTGACGGCCATCGATTTCCGCATCATGATGGTCCCCGCCGCCAAGGTGCTGGAGCGTGCGCGGGCTGCCGGGACCCGGGTGCCGTGGGCCACGAGCCGTTCGGCGCGGCCCGGCCGCCCCGAACGCGTCACGCTCTACCGCCGCCCCATCGAGGAGGCATGCGGCCACGGCGCCGAGCTGCTTCCGGAGATGGTGCACATGGCGATCGTGGAACAGCTGGCCGACCTGTGGGCCATGGACCCGCAGGCCATTGACCCCGGGTACGGGTCCTGGGATGCCGGCCCGGGCGATTAGTCGCGCAGCAGGACCTGGACGCCCTTGCTTCCCAGTGCGGCGTCACTGACCGGCACCGCGGCAATGCCGAAGGCCCCGTCTTGGACCACCGCGGCGGCGTAGCCGGGGGCGCCGGTGGCCGAGAGCACCAGGGCCGTGGTGCCGGCCCCGAAGTCGGTGGCGGCCAGCGCAACGGTCTTGCCGCCGGACAGCTCGATTTTCCGCGTTGCCGAGAGCTTGCCGTCGGCACCCAGCGCGCGCACCGAGACGGTGGCGGTGTCCTCGGGGGCGTTGAGCACCAGCGTGGACCTGCCCACGGGCGGAAGAACCATCAGGTTTTCGCTGCCCAGCCGGTTGGCGGCACCGGCCCAGGCCAGGTCGATGGGTTCGTTTGCCTTGGTGCCGCGCACCATTTTCACGCTCGCGCTCACCGCGGAGTCGCCCTCGACCACGATGGTGTACTGCCCGGCGGGAAGCCCGCCCAGCGGCATGCGTGCGGTGGCGTTGGAGGCCACCACCACTTCCCCGCCGCCGGGAATCGGGACCTCGCCGTTGCGGCCCAGGGCCCGCACCTTGACGGTGGCGCCCTCGGCGGAGGTCGCTGCAAGCACCAGTTCGGCGGCGGCGTCGGAGTTGGCCGCAGGCTTGGCCAGCTCGCCGGCAAGCTTCGGGTCCAGGATCGCGACCCCGGGGATCACCTGGGTGTTGTTGGCGGTTGCCGAGGCACCCAGGTAGTCGACGCCGCCCGGGACCAGCCCGCGCAACGTGCTTTGCTGGATGGTGGCGTTGATGCGCCCGCCGGAGGAGGTCACCTTGGCCGAGAGGGCCTTCTCGTTCGGCGCGTACCCGGCGAGGATGACCGACTTGGACTCGCCCGGTGCCACCGCCAGCGCGCCGAGGCTGGGTGCGGAGATCATGCCGTCGGCACCGCGCAGGTCAACGCGCACCTGGGCGACGGAGACCGAGGGGTTGACCAGGTTCAGCACGGCGGTGGATCCGGGGGTGGTCACCGCGCCGGTGAGCCAGGATTCGGCCGACGGGGCGGTGCAGCCCGCGGCGGCGAGCCCTGCAAGGTCACCGTCCGCGGCGGAGTAGGAACGCACGGCGGAGACCAGGGACTGCACCCCGCCCAGCGGCTGGGCATGCACCGTGAGGGACTCGGCGTAGTTGCTGACCGCGCCCGGTGCGCCCTTGCGCTCGGAGGTGCCGTCGGCGCCGGCGCCGGTGGCCTTCGCTGCCTCGGCTGCCGACAGCCGCGGGGCGATGGTTCCCTCGACGCCCGCATCGTTCCTGAGCATTTCGGTGCCCGGGATGCGGCCGGCGGAATCCGAGAGCACCGCGGCGCGCACACCCGTCCTGGCGTCCTTGGATGCGGGGGCGAACTCCGGGTCGACGCCGGAACCGGCGCCCGTGAACAGCTTCATCGTCGCCGGGCAGCTGGCCAGCGCGTCTCCGGCCGGCAGCGAGGTCAGTGCGACCGGGGTGCCGGTGGCGGCGGTGGCGGGGGGAAACACCGATCCGGCGGCAATGGCCGCGGCGCCCAGGCAGAGCACCCCCAGCGAGCCCACCAGGCCCAGGGCCCTGCCGCGTTTCTTGGCACGGTGGACGCGCTCCGGGGCGGGTTCCGGGGAGGCTGCCTCGGTCTTCGGGTCCGTCCCCGCGTCGGCGTCCTTGGCGGGCTGAACGGTGGCCGCGGGTGCTGTCGCCGATTCGGGCGATGCCGCGTCGCCGGATTCCGGGGCCGGTGGCGCGGCGGCCACGGGGGCAGGCACCTCGTCCCGTTCCGCGGGCAGTGCGGCACCCGGAGCCAGTCCCGCGGCTTCGCGGGCGGCCTGGGCTACGCGATCGGCTTCGCGTCGTGCCTTGCGGGAATCGTTTTTCACTTCGTCTCCTTGGCGTGGGCCCCATGGTGCCCGCGGTCGAGCTCGTCGATGCTTTCCGCGTTGCCGCGGGTCCGGTATTCATCCAGGCGGCGCGCGGCAAAACGGCGGCTGCGCGGGATGGGGATGACCAACAGCAGGGTCAGCAGCAGCACCACCAGCTGGGCAATGGCCACCGGGAGCTTGTACGGGCTCAGGTAGTGCACCTCCAGGGTGCCGCCGGCGGCACCGAGCTCAAAGCCCTGCGCCCATTTCGCGTTCTCCACGCCCGTCCCGGTGGCGTCCGCCGCGCCGCCGGCCTCGGCGCCCACGGCGAGGCGCTTGAGCTCAACCCCGTCCAGGGTTGCGCTCCAGCCCGCGTCGGCGCGTTCGGCCATCGCCAGCACCCTGCCGGCCTCGCCGGGTTCGACCCTTGCAGCGGTGACTTCCCCGCGGTGCGAGGGCAGCAGTGCCACGGTCTTGTCCCCCGCCACGATGCGCACGCGGGAGGTGGAGTCGGTGGCGTTGTCCACGCCGGGGATCCGCTCAAGCGGTTCCACGCGCCACAGCCATCCGGCTTCGGTCTGTCCCACCGGGACCAGGCCGGGCACCGCGTCGAGGCGTGCCACCAGCGCCGAGGCCGTGGCCCGGGCATCCTGCAGCACCACGAACCCGGCGCCGAGGGACGCCAGTTCCGCGCGCGGGTCCAGGGCGGAGTCGGAGACGAGCGTGGCAACCGTCTGTTCGATGAGCCGGTCGGCGTCGTCGGATTCGCGCAGGGCGGGGGCCGGCAAGTTGCCGATGAGGCGGTTTGCGGCGGCGGGCTGGGACAGGGCATCGGCGGTGGTGCCTGCCCCGTTCATCAGTGCGGCGCTGACCGCCCCGCCGCCGTTCTGCGCGAGGACCAGCGTGCGGTCCTCGTAGGGTCCCAGTCCGCGGTCGGCGGCGGTGGCAGGAAGGGTGCGGGCGGAAACCGCCTGCAAGGAGCTGGTGGTGCCCAGGTCGGTTTCCGCGGCAACACCCGCAGGGGCCGGGAGCTGTGCCACGATCCAGTTCCCGCCGGCGACCAGGACGGAGATTCCCAGCAGGGCCGAGGCCCAGGCTAGCGTGCCGGTGGCAGCGGTGCGCGCACCTGCGGCCGAGGGTGCGCCCTGGCGGCGCTCGGCGCGGAACTCGGAGATCCCCAGTCCCGCGGCAAAGACCAGCGCCAGGACGAAGAAGGAGACAAAGGGCCCGTTGAAGGCGGCGACGAAGGTGTTTCCGGCCACGGCGGCGGGCACCAGCGAGGCGCCGTACCCGGCGGCAAGCATCAGCACGCCACCGAGCCACAGGGTGCGGGCCAGCGAGGCGGAGTTGTCGCGGCCCCCGGCGAAGAGCCCGGTGAGCGCGGAGGCCAGCAGCGGGGCGCCGACCAGCAGCGCCAGCACCAGTGCCCAGGGCCCGGCGGGCAGGAAGCCGAATCCGGCAGGGGTTCCCAGCGGGTCAAAGGCCGTGGGGAAACCCAGGCCCTGGGCCCACAGCGGTGCCGGGGCGAAGGGCAGGGGCAGTCCGGGATCGGTGAGCAGCACGCGCGGATTGCCCAGCGCGGCGATGACCAGCGGCAGGTGGAAGACCAGTGCCGGAAGCGGCACCCACCACAGGGTCCGGGCACGGGAGCGGAGCACGATGGCGGCGAGGACGATGAGCACGACCAGGGCAAGACCCACGGCGGGGGAACCTGCGGCGATGGCCACCAGCAGCAGGGCGGCCGCCGCGGCGGCGGTCCAGGAGGGAACCATTCCGGTGCCCGGGCGCGAGGCCGGCAGCGGACGGTTTCCGCGGCCAGTGCGGAAATCAACCGCGGCTCCCACCGAGCGCAGCAGGGCCAGCAGGAACAGCGGTGCCAGGACGTGGACCAGCACGCTGCCGGCGCGGCCGGAAGCCAGCGAAACCTGCAGAGCCGGGGCCAGGCCCCAGAGCAGGGCGCCGACCATGCGCGCGGCCCGGGAACGGGTGACGGCGGCCAGGCCAAGCCAGGCGGCCAGCGCCGCCAGCGGCATGGCGAGCAAGGTCAGCACCACGGCCGCGGCGTTGGCGTTTCCGCCCCCGGCCAGGGCGGCCAGCCAGTACACGTAGTCGATGGGGTCCCCGCCGGCGGGGCTGCCGGCCCCGAGGTCGGCCCACCAGGAGGTGGCGTTGGCGAAGATCTCGGAGGCCTTGGTGGAGAGCGGGAGCATTGCCCCGCCAGCCACGGCGTCGGCGCCGATCAGGGCCCGCAAACCCACCAGCGACGCGGCCAGGGTGGCAATCACCGCGATGATGGCACTGACGAAGGCTGAGGTGCGGTTGGGTGCGGCCAGCGCCGCAAAGTCGTTGCGGGCGTCCCCGCTGGGGACCTGGGCGGCGGTGGCGCCGGTCCCGTCCCCGTAGACGCTTTCGCCATCGAGGGAGTCGAGCATGTGCTTGCGGTGCTCGCGCACCAGGTCCTGCTCGGTGAGCAGCCGGGCGATGGACTTGCGTGGAACCCGCCGGGTGGCGGCAGCGGCGGAGCGGGACCTGGAGAGCTTGACGGGGGTTCCGACGGCCCTGAAGGTGGCGCCCAGTTGGCCGAAGGCGTAGCCCGGGTCCTTGGCCAGCAGCGAGAGCAGGAAGCGGTAGATCCCGCCCAGCACCGCTCCGATGACCAGGAAGGGGATGGCCCAGGCCGGGGCGTGCTTGAGGCGCATGAACACCTCGGCGCGGCGGGTTTCCGCCGGTCCGGCCAGGGCGCGGACCACCGCTGCCTTGTGGTGGATCTTGGCTGCGGGCACGATGACCACGCGGTTGCCCATGAGGCGGTTGCGCCAGCACAGGTCCATGTCGTCGCCCAGTCCCGGCAGCGCCGGGTCGAAACCGCCCAGGGCCTCGAAGACGTCACGGCGGATCAGCATTCCGGCACTGGTCACGGCAAAGGAGTCGGTGCGGGCGTCATACTGGCCCTGGTCAACCTCGTCGATCTCGATGAGCGTCAGCCGCTCGGCATGCTTGTTCATGCCCAGGCCCACATCCAACAGGCGGCGTGGGGAGTCAAGGTCAAGCTGCTTGCACCCGGCGATGGTGACCGACTCGGTGGCCTCGACCACGGTGAGGAGCTTTTCCAGGGCATTGAGTTCGGGCACCGAGTCGTCGTGGATCAGCCAGAGCCACTCGGTGCGACCCTGGCGGGGCTCGCCGAGGGATTGCACGGCTTCCATGACCGAGTGCCCGAAGCTGTGCTCCGGGACCTGAAGCAAGGTGGCGTCGGAGGGCAGTTGTCGGCGCAGGAGGTCGGCGGAACCGTCGGTGGACGACGCGTCGATTCCGACGAAGCGGTCAATCAGTCGAGTTTGGTCGCGCAGGGCGGCCAGGGTCCGGGGGAGAAAAGCTGCGCCATTGTGGGCAGCCACAATGGCGGTGACGTGGATCGTAGGGAGAATTAGACTGCTCGTTTCCGCAAGCGACGACGTTCACGCTCGGACAGTCCGCCCCAAATTCCGAACCGTTCGTCGTTGGTCAGTGCATATTCAAGGCATTCGGAGCGCACATTGCAGGCGCCGCAGACGCGCTTGGCGTCCCTGGTCGATCCTCCCTTTTCGGGGAAGAATGCCTCGGGGTCGGTCTGTGCGCACAGTGCCTCGGACTGCCAGCCCAGTTCGCCTTCTTCGTCCTCGGCGCCCAGCCCGATCCAGATGGCCTGGGCCGGGCTCTTGCCGTCGGGCATGGCATCGAAGCTGGGTGCCCACGAGGGAGTCGGGTCAGCGACCAGATCGCTGGCTGCGTCGTGCGCCAACAGGAATGCGGCTGTCTCCTCTGCGGGAGTCAAGATCTTCGAACCGTCGGCTTCCTGTTCCCGGCTTGTCTCGGCCGGATCGACAAACCAGTCCGCCGGAACGCTTCTGCCCCCGCTATAAGGTGGCGTAGGCGCCGTCGCTGCGGCCTCGTTGAAGCTTCGATCCACGTTTCCCATGGTTTACTAACCTTCCGCCGTTACGAACTTGATACCTAATATGACCCAAAAAGAGCGACGTCGACGGCCTTTCAAGAAAAAGCCGTCGCGAGACAATTTCCCTCTCCCTGACGGTGCACTATCTAATTACACTGGTGTAACTCCGGTTGCGTCAAGTGCGGCCGACGATTTTAGCCACACATGTCGTAGATTTGGAGTCACGCCACGCCCGAGACTTCGCCGTGATCACACACGATTTCGCCCGACCCCGGATTCCCGGGGAATTCACAGGCTTGACAAGGAGCTTCCCATGACCATTGATACCAACTCGTTATCTCCCGTCGAATCACTACTCGCTCCAATGCGCCATTCCACCCACCCATACCTGACCTGGTACTCCCAGGGCGGGGAACGCGTGGAACTCAGCGGACGCGTTTTTGACAACTGGGTCGCCAAGAGCGCGAACCTATTGCACGAAGAATTCGATTTAGCCCCCGGCAGCATTGTTGCCACCGACATGCCCGGCCATTGGAAGTCCGCGGCGCTGGCCTTGGCGTGCTGGCACCTGGGCGCCGAAGTGCGCTGCGTGGCCCCCGGAACGGATCCCGGAGATGTCGACGTATTTATTACCGCCGACCCGCAAACCCTAGCAGTCAACGGCAGCGTCGAGGTCATCGCCGTCCCCCTGCCCGCCCTGGCCATGGCCTTCGACGGCCCGCTGCCGGTTGGTGCCACCGATTACGCCTCGGAGGTCCGCGCCTACGCGGATTCCTTCAGCCCCTCCCCCATCGACACTTCCGCCACGGCACTGCACGGGGCCGCCGGCTCGCTGGCCTACACCCAGCTGTTCGCCGAGCTGCCCGAAACCGGGGCAACCGGCACCACCCTGCTGAGCACCGCGTGGCCACTGGAACGGCTCCTTCCGGCCCTGGTGTCGCTGTGGAGCGCGGGGAACCCTGTGGTTCTGGTGGAAGACGGCGTGAAGATCAGCGACTCGCTGCTCGGCGGCGAACGCGTGGTGACGCGCCTGGACCGGGAATCATAGGCCCAAGCCAAAGGCCCGGCCTGCGGCGGGCAGGAAAAACCCCGGGATGCTCCTTGGCTTTTCCCTCCACCGTGGTGGAGAAGCAAGAGGGGGAACATCCCGGGGCAGCAGGTGTCAACGTGCCGGGCCCAAAGGCGCTAGGCGACGCCGTCAGGCGTTCCCGGGCTCCGGGCCGGTGCGGAAGCACCACGCTCCGCATCAGCCTGCTCGTGGCCGACGTGCAGCAGTTCGCGGTCGTGGGCGAATTCCTCTTCGGCATCCATTTCCTCGCCAAAGACCCAGAAACGGTAGGCGAAGAACCGGAAGATCGTGCCCAGCACCAGGCCGACCACGGAGCCGGCGATGAACAGGCTGGTGGTGTCGGTCAGGCCGATCCAGTACTTGGTGATGAACACACATGCTGCGGCGATTCCCAGCCCGATGGCGTTCATGATGAGGAACATCACGAGCTCGCGCACCACGTTGGCCTGCCGCCGATGGCGGAAGGTCCAGAAGCGGTTGGCCACCCACGAAAACATCGTGGCCACGACGCCGGCAATGATTTTTGCCTTGACCTCGGAGTCATCCATCGGCCCCTCAAGCATCCACAGGTAAATGCCCGAGTCGATGATGAACGCGACACCCCCGACCACGCCGAATTTGGCGACTTCGCGCCACATCATGGACGCCAGGCCCAAGAGTTTGCGCCAGATCTCTTTCAGCATGATCCTCCATGGATTCGTCTCAATGCACCGTGCGCCGCGGGCTCGCTGACTGCGCGTCCGGTGCGGTTGGGCCGTCATTTCCCTGGACGGCCAACCAAACTATTCTAATGCGGTTCACTGAATGTTCACCGCCAATGGTGTCCAAACTCGCCATGGACAACATAGGTTGGGCCCCGCGTTCGGTAGGCTAAGCGGGTGATGTTTCCAGTGATTGGCGTTGTTGGCGGAGGTCAACTTGCCCGAATGATGGCTCCCGAGGCCCTGAATCTCGGCTTCGAACTACGCATCCTGGCCGAGGGCCCGGATGTCTCTGCCGCGCGCAGTGTTGCTTCCGCCCCGGTAGGTGACTATACGGATTTGGCGACGCTACGTGAATTCGCCCGCGGAGTCGATGTCCTGACGTTCGACCACGAGCACGTGCCCAATGAGCACCTGCAGGCGCTGATCGCCGAGGGCGTCAACGTCCAGCCGCGCCCGGCCGCGCTGATCCACGCCCAGGACAAGCTCGTGATGCGCGAGGCCATCGCCGCATTGGGCCTGCCAAACCCCGAATGGGCAGCGGTGGAAACCGTTGACGAGTTGGTGGCATTCGGCGAGAAAATCGGTTGGCCGGTCGTGCTCAAGACCCCGCGCGGCGGCTACGACGGCAAGGGCGTGCGCATGATCGAGACGGAAGAGGATGCCCGCGCTGCGGCTGACTGGTTCGGCAACGGCGCCCTGCTGGCCGAGGACAAGGTCGCCTTCACCCGCGAGCTCTCCGCCCTTGTCGCCCGCAACCCCGGCGGCGAGGCCAAGGCCTGGCCAGTGGTGCACACCATTCAGGTCGACGGCGTCTGCGACGAAGTCATCGCCCCCGCACCGGGCCTGGACCCGGCCGTCGAGGAGGCCGCCGAGCAGGCGGCACTGCGCATCGCCGAGGCCTTCGGCGTCACCGGCGTGATGGCCGCCGAACTCTTCGAGACCCCCGGCTCCGGTGCCGGGTTCGTCATCAACGAACTTGCCATGCGCCCGCACAACACCGGACACTGGACCATGAACGGCTCGATCACCAGCCAGTTCGAACAGCACCTGCGCGCGGTCCTTGACCTGCCGCTGGGAGCCACCGACGCGCTGGCAGAGACCACCGTGATGAAGAACTACCTCGGTGGGGCCAACCAGGACCTGTTCTCCGCGTTCCAGGCCGCCCTGGCCGCGGAACCGCGCGTGAAGGTCCACGCCTACGGCAAGTCCGTGCGTCCAGGACGCAAGATCGGCCACGTCAACGTGGTCTCCGAACCCGGGGAATCCGTTGACTCGCTGCGCGCCCGCGCCAACACCGTGGCCTCATTGATCCGTGACGGCGCGCCTTCCCCGGCCCCCGCATCCACCACCGAAGGACAAACTTCTTGAGCACTCCCGCACCCCTGGTTTCCCTGGTCATGGGCTCCGACTCGGACTGGCCCGTCATGAAGCTGGCCGCCGAGGCGCTGCGCGAATTCGGCATACCCTTCGAAGCCGACGTCGTCTCGGCCCACCGCATGCCCGAGGACATGATCGCCTACGGCAAGGAAGCCCACACCCGCGGCATCCGCGTGATCATCGCCGGAGCCGGCGGAGCCGCCCACCTGCCGGGCATGCTCGCCTCGGTCACCCCGCTGCCGGTCATCGGCGTTCCGGTGCCGCTTAAGACGCTCGACGGCATGGACTCGTTGCTCTCCATCGTCCAGATGCCGGCCGGCGTGCCGGTCGCCACCGTCTCCATTGGCGGGGCGCGCAACGCGGGCCTGCTTGCAGTGCGGATGCTGGCCACCGGTACCGACGAACTCGCCGCCGCACTGCAGGAAAAGCTCATTGACTTCGCCGCCGAGCTGCGCCAGGTCGCAGCCGACAAGGGCGCCGCCCTGCGGGCCGCCGTCGCCTCCGAAGCCCCCGGCACGTAAGGACCCCTATGACTTCGACCCGCCGCTCGTCCCACGACCCCGACCTGCTACCGGACCCTGTCTCGGCCCCGGCACCGGTGCGCTCCAAGCGCGCACTGTTCCTGCTGCTGCTGACAACGTTCTTCCCCGGCAGCGCCCAATGGGTTTCCGGGAATCGCGCCCTTGGCGGGTTCGTCATGCGCGTCACCATCGCCTGCTGGGCCTTGCTCCTGGTGGTGCTGGCGCTCGCACTGCTCAAGCGCGACTGGCTGCTGGGATTCTTTGCCCAGGCCTGGGTGCAGCTGGGATCTTCGCTGCTGCTGATGGTGCTGGCGGCCGGCTGGCTCTTGATGTTCCTGAACACGCTGGCGATCATCCGCCCCCGGTACCTGGCCCCCGGGGCCAGGATCGGGCTGACTGCCACGTTGCTGGTGGTGGCCCTGGCCATCACCGGGTCCCTGGGCTACGGCGCATTTGTGATGAACAAGGGCCGCGAGACCATTTCCAGCGTCTTTACCGCCGGACCCGCCTTCAAGCCGGTCGACGGACGCTACAACATCGCGGTGTTCGGCGCCGACTCGGCGGGCAACCGCGAGGGGGTGCGCACCGATTCCATGTCGCTGCTGTCCGTCGATGCCAAGACCGGCAAGTCGTTGCTGATCTCCATCCCGCGCAACATGCAGAACGCCCAGTTCTCCAAGGACTCCCCCATGCGCGAGATCTACCCCAAGGGGTACAACTGCGGGGATGAGTGCCTGTTCAATGCGATCTATCGCGACGCCACCGACAACCACGCCGACCTGTACCCGGATGCGGCGAATCCCGGTGCCGAAGCCACCATGGACGCCATCGAGGGCACCACTGGCCTGACGGTCCAGTCGTACGTGATGATCGACATGGCCGGGTTCGCCGGGTTCATCAACGCCATGGGCGGGGTCAAGGTCGACTCCGGCGGCTGGGTCCCCTACAACGGCAAGTACTGGCCCAACTCCTCGGTCAACACGCATTGGTTCGCCCCCGGCGAGCAGACGCTCACCGGGAAGCAGGCCCTCTGGTTTGCCCGCTCCCGCGACTTCACCACGGACTACCACCGCATCGCGCGCCAGCAGTGCCTGCAGCAGGCCATGATTTCCCAGTTCAGCCCCAAGACCATGCTCACGCGCTTCACCTCCATCATGGACGCCGGCGAGCAGCTGGTGGAGACCGACATCCCGCAGCAGCAGCTCGGTTCCTTCCTGAACCTGGCCGACAAGGCCCGCCAGACCCCGTTCAAGCGCCTGACCCTGGGTGCCCCTGACTTCGGGTCCGCTGGTGACAAATTCTCCACCTACCCGGACTTCGACGAGATCCACTCGCGCATCGATGGACTCATCGCCGCACAAAACGAATCCCCGGCCAAGAAGTCCGCTGAGGCCACCAAGGGATCGGCCAAGGACACGGAATCCTCCGCGCCGGCAAAGTCGACCAAGGATTCCGGGACCAAGCGCAATTCCGAGCCCGGCAAGATCAACACGGCGCCTGCGGATGTACCCACGGCCCAGGCCGACGGGTCGGAACTGACCGAGCGCTACCTGGTCACCCTGGAGCAAATTGGTCGCACCGACCTGCTGGGGAAAATCGCAGCCAACAACAATGAATGCTCGGTGCCCTGACCCGTCCGGGCACAAAATCCCCCATAGCCTGAAGGACCATGATGTATCGCCTGACAAACACCATCCGTGACTATGCCTGGGGATCCACCGGCGCCATCAGCGGGCTTCTGGGTACCGATCCCAGCGGCAAGCCGGAAGCCGAAATGTGGCTCGGAGCCCACCCTTCCGCGCCTTCGCTGGCCTCCGACGGACGGCCCGGTGGCGCGGACACCGGCCTGGACCGGCTGATCGCCGCCGACCCCCAGGGGCTGCTGGGTCCCGAGGTCGCGGCTGCCTACGGCAGGCTGCCGTTCCTGATGAAGCTGTTGGCAGCGGGCAAGCCGTTGTCCATCCAGGTGCACCCCTCCGCCGATCAGGCGTCAGCCGGGTACGCGGCGGAGAACGCCGCGGGCCTTGCCGCCGATGCTCCGCAGCGCAATTACCGCGACGGTTCGCACAAGCCGGAAATGATCTACGCGCTAACCGATTTCGCCGCGCTGAGCGGCTTCCGCTCCCCCGCGGATACCGCCGGGCTCTTTGGCACCCTGGGCGCGGCGTTGGAAGCCGAGGCCGCGGAAACCTGCGCCAGGATCGTCTCGTTGCTCTCGAACCGCGACGAGGCCGAGGCGCTGCGCTCGACCTGCGAATACCTGCTCGGCGGATCCCCGGAGCTCGGGCGGCTTGGTGCCGCCGCGCTGCGCGCCATGGAGGCGAACCCCGCCCTGGCCGACCACCCCTCGCTGGCGGAGTTGCCGCGGATCAACGAACACTACCCGGACGACATCGGCGTGCTCGTCTCGCTGCTGCTGAACCTGGTGGTGCTGGAACCCGGGCAGGCCATCTACCTGGGTGCCGGAAACGTGCATGCCTACCTGCGCGGGCTCGGCGTGGAGGTCATGGCCAACTCGGACAACGTGCTGCGCGGCGGATTGACGCCAAAGCACATCGACGTGCCCGAGCTGCTGCGCGTCAGCAGCTTCGAGGCACTGGGCGTCCCGCACCTGGAAGCCACCGAGACCATGTACGGCCAGCAGGTCTTCACCCCGCCCTTTGCCGAATTCCAGCTCCAGCACATCGAACTGTCCGCCGTGGCCGACGCCGCCGACATGGGCGGCGGGGACGTGCCGGTGGCCGCCAACGGCCCGGTCATCGTGCTCTGCATCGAGGGCGAGGTGCTCATTGACACCCCGCGCGGGGACGAGCTTTTGCGTCGCGGCGATTCGCTGTTCATCGGCGCCAACGAGGCCCCGGCCATGGCACGGCGCAGCGCGAATGCTGCGGGGCGCGCCTTCGCCGTGACGCCGCAGGCGCTCCCCTAGGTCCCGCGGCAGCCAAGACACAGAGAGGCCCGGCAGGATTCGCTTCCTGCCGGGCCTCGCTATGTCCGGGCGGCACTGCCGCCGGTGTGGCTTAGCGCGTGTAGGCTTCCCACTTGTCGGACTGGTGCTCGCCGTCGACGATGCGGATGGTGCCCGACTTGGAGCGCATCACGATCGACTGGGTGTGGATGCGGTTGTTCTTGTACCGCACCCCGCGCAGCAGGTCGCCGTCGGTGATGCCGGTGGCGGCAAAGTAGCAGTTGTCGGAGGTGACCAGGTCGTTGGTGGTCAGCACCCGGTCCAGGTCGTGGCCGGCGTCGATGGCCCGCTGCTTCTCGTCGTCGTCCGTGGGCCACAGGCGGCCCTGGATGATGCCGCCGAGCGACTTGATGGCGCAGGCGGTGACGATGCCTTCGGGGGTTCCGCCGATGCCCATCAGCACATCCACGCCGGTGTTGTCGCGGGTGGCCGCAATGGCGCCGGCAACGTCGCCGTCCATGATGAACTTGGTGCGTGCGCCGGCGGCGCGGATCTCGTCAACCAGGCCCTGGTGGCGCGGGCGGTCCAGGATGCACACGGTGATTTCGTTGATCTTCTTGCCCTTGGCCTTGGCAATCAGGTGCAGGTTCTGCTTGACCGGCAGGCGCAGGTCGACCAGCTCGGCCGCCTCGGGTCCGGTGACAAGCTTTTCCATGTAGAAGACCGCAGAGGGGTCGAACATGGAGCCGCGGTCGGCAACGGCCAGGACCGAGAGTGCATTGTTGATGCCCAGGGCGGTCAGGCGGGTGCCGTCGATCGGGTCAACTGCAACGTCGCATTCGGCGCCGGTTCCGTCGCCCACGCGTTCGCCATTGAACAGCATCGGGGCTTCGTCTTTTTCGCCTTCGCCGATGACGACAACGCCATTGAAGGACACGGTGGAGAGCAGCGAACGCATGGCGTCGACGGCCGCGCCGTCGGCGGCGTTCTTGTCGCCGAAACCGACCCAGGGGCTCGAGGCGATCGCTGCGGCCTCGGTGGCACGCACCAATTCAAGGGCCAGGTTGCGGTCGGGCGACGCGTCGCTGACAGACAGTCGTGGGGACAGGTGGGCAAAATTCGTGGCTTCAGTCACGGTCTTCCTCGTCGTTGAGATCTGTTAGTTTGCCGAGGGGCCAACAGCTCCCATCATATCTCCCGTCACTGGCTGCGCCCCCCTTGGCTACGACTTGTGCGACGCATCCGGCGCCCTGCGGTGCCCGGGTCCGCCCGTTTAGATTCTGCGCGGCGGATGCGCGAGAATGGAGGGGTGAGTGAACACCCCGAAGGCCCAGCCGTACCCGCCAACACCCCCGCATCCGCCAACACCCCGGCGTCCGCGGACACGGCCATGCCGTCGCACGGGCTTGACTCGGCACCTGCCGATGCGCAGCAGCCCGCCAAGCCGGTGCTGACTCCCAAGCAGGCCAAGCGCGCCAACCAAACGCTCAAGGGCATGATCATTTCGGTGTTGCTCACCGTGGCGGTGGCGGTCCCCGTCATCCTCATCAACCCGGCGGACAAGGCCGAGACCTTCCGCGCGCCGGTGGATGTCGCCGATGTTGCCTCGCAGGCCGCGGCGGATGCGGATTTCACGCCCTGGGCACCGAACCTTCCCGAGGGTGACTACGTAAACTTCGCGCGCTGGATCACCGGGAATGTCGACGGGATCAAGTACTGGGAGTTCGGGGTCGTCACCAAGGACGACGAGTTCGTGTGGGTCAGGCAGACTG
Organism: Paeniglutamicibacter sp. ORCA_105; assembly: GCF_045798545.1. Lineage (NCBI taxonomy): Bacteria > Bacillati > Actinomycetota > Actinomycetes > Micrococcales > Micrococcaceae > Paeniglutamicibacter > Paeniglutamicibacter sp. ORCA_105. The sequence continues at coordinate 102,617 of NZ_JBIXLM010000011.1, forward strand.
CCGGGGCCAACCCGTCATGGCTGGCAGCGGCCACCGAAAACGCCTCCCCCGCCGGTACCCACTCCGTCGACGGGACCGACTGGGAACTGCGTACCAAGGACAAGGACCAAATTCTGGTCTCGACGCGCGGAACCTCCACCATCGTGCTGACCAGTGACAGCGGCTTGGACACCCTCGACAAGCTGGCCCGCCTGGCCCAGCACGAGATCCCCGCCAACTAACTCCCCGCCCCCGGGCATGCGGTAACTGCGCCCGAATGAGACATTCGACACAATGCATTCACCGGCGTGCCCCGTCTCGGGCGTCTAAGCTAAAAAACATGAATGATTCCGACGTCTCCGTCGACCACCTTGAGTTGACTCCCGCAGAAGCCTGGCGCAAGCTGCGCGAGGGCAATTCCCGCTTCGTGGCCGGCCACACCGACCACCCCAACCAGGATGCGCTGCGCCGCCAGTTCCTGGTGGACAAGCAGCACCCCTTCGCGGTGATCTTCGGCTGCTCGGATTCGCGCCTCGCCGCGGAAATCATCTTCGACCTGGGCCTGGGCGACGTCTTCGTGGTGCGCACCGCCGGACACGTGATCGACTCGGCGGCGCTTGGCTCCCTGGAGTACTCGGTGGCGATGCTGAACGTCCCGTTGATCGTGGTGCTGGGCCACGACTCCTGCGGCGCGGTGACGGCAACGATCGACTCGGTGGAAAGCGGAACCATGCCCCCGGGCTTCATCCGCGACCTCGTCGAGCACATCACCCCCTCGGTGATCACCGCCCGGCGCAACGGCATCCGCGACGTCAACACCACCGTCGTCGAGCACGTCCAGCAGACCACCCACCGCCTCGTGGAACAGTCGCGCATCGTTTCCTCCGCCGTGGAGGAGGGCCGCACCGCGGTGATCGGGGTGACCTACCGCCTGGCCGAGGGCAAGGCGGAAATGGTCTCGGGCTTCGGCATCCTCTAGGCAGCACCTCCGCGCCCCTCCCGGACCGGTTTTCCGGATCCTGCCGGGGGTCCTGCCGCGGGCGCTTTTATTCCCGCGTTCGCCATTGGGGTGAACTGTGCGCCCGGCCACTGCCGAACCGGGTGCATGCGGCGTAGCGTGTCTGGCATGGACACTTCTGCAGACTTCCGCATTGAACACGACACCATGGGCGAGGTCCGCGTACCGGCCGCAGCCCTCTACCGGGCCCAGACCCAGCGCGCCGTGGAGAACTTCCCGATCTCCGGCAAGAAGCTCGAGGCCGCGCACATCCGGGCTCTGGCCCAGGTGAAGAAGGCCGCCGCCCTGGCGAACCTGGAACTCGGGGTGCTGGATTCCGAGCGCGCGCACGCCATCGTGGCGTCCGCCGACGAGGTCGCCGCCAACAAGTACGACGAGCATTTCCCCATCGACGTGTTCCAGACCGGCTCGGGAACCTCGAGCAACATGAACATGAACGAGGTGCTGGCCGAGCTGGCCACCCGCGCACTGGCCGCGGCCGGCTCCGGCACCGTGGTGCACCCCAACGACCACGTCAATGCCTCGCAGTCCTCCAACGACGTGTTCCCCACCTCGGTGCACGTCGCTGCGACCGCCGGGCTGCTGGGTGACGTCGTCCCGGGCCTCGAGGTGCTGGCAGCATCCCTGGAGGCCAAGGCCGCAGAGTTCAAGGACGTGGTGAAGTCCGGGCGCACCCACCTGATGGACGCGACCCCGGTGACCCTGGGCCAGGAATTCGGCGGCTACGCCGCGCAGATGCGCTACGGAATCGAGCGCATCCTGGCCTCGCTCCCGCGGGTGGCCGAGGTGCCCTTGGGCGGCACCGCGGTGGGCACCGGCATCAACACCCCCGAGGGGTTCCCCGAACGCGTCATCGAGCTGCTCGCCGCGGACACCGGGCTGCCGCTGACCGAGGCCCGGAACCACTTCGAGGCGCAGGCCAACCGCGACGGGCTCATCGAGGCCTCGGCCCAGCTGCGCAACATCGCGATCTCGCTGATGAAGATCAACAACGACCTGCGCTGGATGGGCTCGGGCCCCAACACCGGCCTGGGCGAGATCGCGATCCCGGACCTGCAGCCGGGCTCCTCGATCATGCCGGGCAAGGTCAACCCGGTCATCTCCGAGGCAGCGATCATGGTCGCCGCCCAGGTGATCGGCAACGACACCGCGATCGCGTGGTCCGGCACCAACGGGGCGTTCGAGCTGAACGTCGGCATTCCGGTGATGGCCTCGAACCTACTCGAGTCCATCCGCCTGCTGGGCAACACCACCCGGGTCATGGCCGAGAAGATGGTCGACGGGATCACCGCGAACGTGGAACGCGCCCGCTTCCTGGCCGAGGCCTCCCCCTCGATCGTCACCCCGCTGAACAAGCTCATCGGCTACGAGAACGCCGCGAAGATCGCCAAGAAGGCGGTTGCCGATTCGCTCACGGTCCGCGAGGCCACCGTGGCGCTCGGCTTCGTCGAGCGTGGCGATCTCACCGAGGCGCAGCTCGATGAACTGCTCGATGTCACCACCATGACCGGCAAGCACTGACACCAACCCAACACCCCCGCAAGCAGCGGCGGCCCCTCGAGGAAGGTATATCCATTCCTCGGCGGGCCGCCGTTTGAGTGTCCGGGCGGCGGCGCCGAGGGGCGCTGGGGCGTTCCGTGAGGGGGCCCACTTAAGTTGCACTCAGCAACTAATAGTGCAAAACTGCACTCTGTGAACAATAGTGCAAATGGTCCTTCCGCCGACTCGGCCACCCCGCCGACCCTCAGCGCCCGCATGTTGAAAACCCGGCTGTCCATCTCGCGGAACGCACGAGAGCTGACGGCGGAAAACGGCTTTGCGGGGTTCACCGTCGAGGAACTCTGCGCCCGCGTGGGGATCTCGCGGCGCACCTTCTTCAACTACTTCGCCACCAAGCTCGACGCCGTCTTCGGGCACGCCGAGGACGGGCTGCCAGCCGAGGCGCTCGAGCGGTTCATGAACGCCCGGCCCGTCGGCACCGTGGGCATCTCCCCCACCCTGCTGGCCGACCTGGTGGCCCTGGTGCGGGAACAGCTGCGCATCGACGACGCCGAGATCCGCGGTGTCCACGGCTTCTTCACGATCCTGCACCGCGAGCCGGAACTGCTGGCACGCATGATGAAGGTCGGCCCGGAACGCCAGGCCGAATTCACCGCCATGGTGGCCAGGCGCGAAGGAGTCGAAGCCGACCACGGCGGCATCGGCATGCTGGTGCACGCCCTGCAGTTCGCCACCCACCGTGCCATCGAACGCTACCTGGCTTCACCCGACGGGCCATCGCTGGAGGAAGAATTCCTCTCCGTCATGCGCCAGACCCGGAAATTGTTCGGCCAGCCCCTGCTTCACGGGGAGCATCCCCCCGCCCCCTGACCCGACGGTCCGACCCGCCACTCATCTTTCCCACCACACCCAAGGAACCACCATGTCAACCACCACCGCGCCCCGGACACCCCCGGGCCCGGCGCCGTTGCTGCTGACGCAACGGCGCATCTGGATCATCTTCTCCGCGCTGATCGCCGGCATGATGCTCTCCTCCCTCGACCAGACCATCGTCTCCACCGCAATGCCCACCATCGTGGGCCAACTCGGCGGCGTCGAACACCAGGCCTGGATCACCACCGCCTACCTGCTGGCCACCACCATCGTCATGCCGATCTACGGCAAGTTCGGCGACGTCTTGGGCCGGCGCAACCTCTTCCTGATCGCGATCGCCCTGTTCACCCTGGCCTCCGTCGGCGCGGCCTTTGCCGGGAGCTTCTGGATGTTCGTGTTCTTCCGCGCCATGCAGGGGTTGGGTGGCGGCGGCCTGATGATCCTCTCGCAGGCCATCATCGCCGACATCGTCCCGGCCTCTGAGCGCGGGAAGTACATGGGCCCGCTGGGTGCCATCTTCGGCCTTTCGGCCGTGGCCGGTCCGCTGCTGGGCGGATTCTTCGTCGACCACCTCACCTGGCAGTGGGCGTTCTACATCAACATCCCCATCGGCATCGGCGCCTTCCTGATCGCCTGGTTCGCCCTCACCATCCCGAACAAGAAGTCCACCAAGAAGATCGACGTGCTCGGGGTGCTGCTGCTTTCCATCGCCACCACCTGCCTGATCTTCTTCACCGACTTCGGCGGGAACAAGAACCACGGCTGGGCGGCCCCCGAGACCTGGGCCTGGGGCGTGGGAATGCTCGCGGCCATCGTGCTCTTCGTGATCACCGAGGCACGTGCCGAGGACCCGATCATCCCGCTCTCACTGTTCAAGAACCGGATCTTCGTCAATGCCACGGCCATCGGCTTCACCCTGGGCCTTGGCATGTTCGCGGCCATCGCCTTCGTGCCGACGTTCCTGCAGATGTCCTCGGGCACCTCGGCCGCCGTTTCCGGGCTGCTGATGCTCCCGATGATGCTTGGCCTGATGGGCACCAGCATCTGGTCGGGCATCGCGATCACCAAGACCGGCAAGTACAAGGGATACCCGATCGCCGGTGCCCTGGTCACAGCGCTGGCAATGCTCGCTTTCACCACGCTCTCGGCAACCACCCCGCTGTGGCTGATCTGCGTGTACCTGTTCGTGTTCGGTGCCGGCCTGGGGCTGATCATGCAGGTAGTGGTGTTGGTGGTGCAGAACGCCGTGGATCCCGCCATGGTCGGCACGGCGACCTCCACGAACAACTACTTCCGCGAGGTCGGTGCGTCCCTGGGCGTGGCGATCTTCGGTGCCATGTTCACCAACCGGCTCTCCGAGAAGCTCACCGACGTCTTCACCGGCGCCGGGGCCAGCGCCGCGGATGCGGGCAACGCCACCGCAACCCTGGACCCGCAGACCATGGCGCAGCTGCCCGAGGGCGTGCGCGAGGGCATCGTCAATGCCTACGCCGACTCGCTGGCACCGGTGTTCTGGTACCTGATCCCGTTCATCCTCATCGCCTTCGTGCTGGCGCTGTTCCTCAAGCAGGTCAAGCTCTCGGACACCGCCGGCATGGTGGCCCGCGGCGAGGCCATCGGCGGCGAGGAAGCCAAGGCGCTGGAGGACGCGGCACGGTTCGGCGACAAGCTGCCCGCCGGCGCCTCCGGCAGCCCGGCAGAAACCGACGGGACCTTCGAGACGAAGCGTTAAGGTTCTTTCCCCGCCAAACAATGGTGCCCCGCAAGATCCTGCATTCCTTCCCGCGCGGGGGGGATGCAGGGTCTTGCTGGGCGCTTTTTGCGTTCGTCGGGACGGCAGTGGATCAGGCGGTGCCCTGGGTGCCGGTGATGAAGTGGCCGGCTTCCTTCGGCTCGAGGGTCCAGTCGATGGCGCGCTGGTGCTTGGGCGGCAGGGCCGGCAGCCGGCCCAACCCGAACCATCCGACCTGGAGGTTCTCGTCGTCGTTGACCTTCGCCTCCCCGCCCAGGTACTCGCCGGCCAGGATGATGTCCAGGTATTGGGCGCGGTCCCCGTTGGGATACACCGCCTCGTCGGTGGTGGCCACCCCGACCAGCCGGGTGATTGCGCAGTGCACCGCGGTCTCCTCGAACACCTCGCGCACCGCCGCGATGGCGGGCTCCTCGCCCGGCTCCAGGATGCCGGCCGGAAGCGTCCAGCGTCCGTTGTCGGCCCGGCGGACCAGCAGCACGCGGCCCTCGTGGATCACCACGGCCTTCACGCCGGGCAGCCACAGCGGGTCATTGCCGATCTTGCGGCGCATTTGGATGATGAATTCCGGTGTGGGCATGGAGATGTTCCGGTGTCTTTCGTGTGTCGTGGATTCCGGGCGTGGTCTTGGCTTGGCTAACCGGCCACGGCCAGGGCAAGGGCCCCGCCCGCCAGCATGAAGGGGCCGAAGGCAACGGAGGACCGCAGCGTGACCTTGCGCGCCAAAAGCAACACCACCGACCAGAGGGCCCCGATGATGAAGGCAAACGCGGTGGCCCACAACAGGTGGGTGTAGGAGAGGAAACCGAGGTAAAGTCCCAGCACGGCGGCGAGCTTCACGTCCCCCAGCCCCATGCCCGCGGGCGCAATCAGGTGCAGCACCAGGTAGCCGGCGAACAGGATCACGGCTCCCAGCACCATGCGCAGCAAGATCATGGGTTCCCCGGCCAACAATGCGGCAGCGCCCAGCAACGCCAGGGCGGCGATGAACCATGGTCCCAGGATGCGGTTGGGCAGCAGGTGCGACTTGAAGTCGATGATGGTCAGGCGCACGGCGTTGAACAGGTACAGCGCCAGGGCCAGCGCTGCCAGGATTCCCGCCACCGTGGCCAGGGCCGGGTCGGCGGCAAACCACTGCAGGATGAGTTGCGGCATGGGCCAAACCTTACGCGGTGCCCGCCGCCGCCGTCGGCGGCGGCACGCCACCGGCGGGACAATCCCCCGCAATGTGACTCCTCGCTACACTGAAGGCATGGACCAGCACCCCGGCGCTGACGTATTCCCCGACCCCGACAGGGCCCCGGGCAAGGAACTCATG